>DVGY01000083.1 GCA_018712465.1 Candidatus Egerieicola pullicola
GTAATGAACCATATTGGGCTTCAAGATAAAAAGATAAGAAACCAACAAAAGCGCCGTCAGCAACACCGCCAACACGCCATAATACCGTTTCGAGCATTTCGGCGTTTCGGAAATGGCAAACAGCAAGTGTATCCTTTGCTGCATCTTTTCCTGGGTATTGGAAGAAGCAAATTCCGACGCTGCCTGGTGTTCCAAACGGATCTTTCGTTTGATGGCCGCCATAGACCGGGCGGCAACGGCAACAGTTTTCAGATAATCGCACTGCTCCTCCGAAGTGAAACGGGCGCAAACGGCAGCATCGCAGTGCAGTTCAATCACCTGGTTCACATCTTCCTGAAACAGATACGCCAAAGGATTCCACCAAAACACACAGCAAAGGATCTGAACGAAAAGTTTAATCCAAGAATCCCGATGGTAGTAGTGGGTAAGCTCATGCTCAAAAATGCAGCGCAGTTCGGTTTCGCTGTACTGCTTTCCGCTGGGCAGTAAGATTTTCGGGTGAAAATAGCCGTAAGTCAACGGACTGAGCACCACAGCGCGATACAAGGTAATGCGGCGCGGCTTTCCCTTCCGAGCCAACATATCCGCCAAAACCGCCTGATCCTTCTGCAAAGGTGCATGAGCGGTTCTATTTAGCTGTTTTTGCAAAGCATAGCTTTTTTGAATAAAGCGAATCAAGGAAATCAAAGTGCCCGCCGCCCAAATTGCCAGCAGAATGACGCAGGGAGTAACGGCAAATTCCGTTCCGGGAAGCGCAAACAATGAAGTTTCGGTGAAGAAATGCAAAATATCCCCATATAGCACAGAAGAAATCGTATGCGTAAAGAAAAAATCCAAGGGAACAAATGCCCGCAACAGCATGGCAGCCAGCAAGACCACCAAGGTCACAATCCCAAAATTTTGAATCAGCTTAGTTCGTTTACGGATAAAATGAAAAATCAAAATGAAAAGGCTCCACCACAAAATAGCCATTATGATCGATTCCCGGGAAACAGCGGCAAACTGAGGCAGGGAAATGCGATGAGAAAAATCAAACATGGTGAAACCTCTTTCCCAAGAAAGTAAACAGCTTAAAAAGTAGCTCTTACAAAATTCCTTGACTATTATACCAGAAAGAAGTCAAAAAATCTAGTTCCCTTTATTTGAAATCAGAAGAAAATTTGCCGAAAAATAGGACAAATTGACATTTTGTAAAAACGCCCCATAGGCCAACGGGCTTACCGTCAAACCAATGAGGCGTTTTTGTTCAAAGCGAACGTATTATTTTAATGGGTCTGCAAATATTCCAGCAGCAATTCCTTCATCCGGGCCGGGTTGCCTTTGCCCTTGGTGGCCTTCATGCACTGGCCGGTAAGGTAGCCCAAAGCGTTGGTTTTGCCGTTTTTGTAGTCCTGAATGGACTTTTGATTGGCCTCGCAAACCTGATCCACCACCGCTTGCAAAGCGGAATCGTCGGAAATCTGGGCCAGTCCTTTTTCCTCCACAATCTTAGCCGGGTCGGCATTTTCCTGGGTGAGCAACACCTCAAACACCTGCTTACCGGCGGCGTTGGAAATTTTACCGTCCTCAATCATCTTCAGCAATGCAGTGAAGGAATCCACAGTCAAAGCGGTATCCGCCAAACTCAGCTTCTTTTCCCGGAGGTACTTCGTCAGATCTCCAACCATCCAGTTGCAGATGATCTTGGGAGAGCAGACCTTCTTTGCCACGCTTTCTTCAAAGAAAGCGCATTTCTCCGGCTCTTCCAGCAGCACCTGAGCTTCGTCATAGCTGATGCCAAAGTCCTGGGTAAAGCGGATCAGCTTGATGTTGGGCAGTTCGGGGATAGTTTCCTTTAAACCGTCCACGTATTCCTGTTCCAGCACAATGGTGGGCAGGTCGGGTTCGGGGAAATAGCGGTAATCCTGGGAGTCTTCCTTGCTCCGCAACAGCACGTTTTCCCCTTTGGCATCGTCCCAGCGGCGGGTTTCCTGGAAGATCTCTCCCCCGTTTTCCAGCACTTCGATCTGCCGGGCAGCTTCGTAGTCAATGGCACGCACCACAGCGGAGAAGCTGTTGACGTTTTTCATCTCCACCCGGGTGCCGAACTCGGTGCTTCCCTTTTTCCGCACCGACACATTGACATCGGCACGGATGCTGCCCTGCTCCATTTTACAGTCGGAGATGTCCAGGTACTGAAGGATGGACTTAATGGTTTCCAGATAGGCGTGAGCCTCCGCAGAGCTGCGGAAATCCGGCTCGGAAACGATCTCGATCAGCGGCACGCCGCAGCGGTTGAAGTCCACCAAGCTGCCGTCGATGTTGGCGGAGTGGAGAAGTTTACCGGCGTCCTCTTCGATGTGGATCCGGGTCACCCCAAACCGCTTCTGATAGGTGGACTTATCGGGATTTTCCACCAGAACATCCAAATAACCGGTCTCACAGAGGGGGATGTCAAACTGGCTGATCTGATAGGATTTGGGCAGGTCGGGGTAGAAATAGTTTTTCCGGTCCTGCTTGCAGATGCGGTGGATGTTGCAGTGCAGGGCGTGGCCCATTTTAATGGCGTACTCCACCACCTGCATATTCAAAGTAGGAAGAGTGCCGGGCATCCCCATGCAGATGGGGCAGCACTGGCTGTTCACTTCCAGGCCAAAGGCGTTTTTGCAGCTGCAATAAATTTTGCTTTCGGTATTCAGTTCGGCGTGGACCTCCAGGCCCACCACCACTTCGTAATTCGGATTCAACATGGCTTCCCCTCCTTTACAGTTTCGCTACGGCGCAGAAACCGGTTTCCTGCTGATAGGCCAATGCAGCGTTGAGCAGAACCTGTTCGCTGAACTTGGGACCGATGAGCTGCATCCCAATAGGCAGACCATTGGCAGCCGTGCCGCAGGGCATACTCAGCGCCGGAAGTCCCGCAATGTTCACCGTGGTGGTGCAGACGTCGGCGGCGTACATCTTTAACGGATCTCCCATGTTTTCTCCCAGCTTGAAAGCAGTATCGGGAGCAGTAGGGGTCAGCAGCAGGTCGCAGCTTTCAAACTGCTGGGCAAACTCTTCCCCAATGCGGTTTTGCAGCAGCTTGGCTTTTTTGTAGTAAGCATCGTAGAAGCCGGAACTGAGCACAAAGGTCCCCAGCAAAATCCGACGCTTAACTTCGTCCCCGAAGCCCTCGCTGCGGGTCTTTTCATACATCTCGTCCAGACCGTGATAGTCCGGGGTGCGGTAACCGTACTTCACCCCATCGAACCGAGCCAGGTTGGAGCTGGCTTCCGCCGAAGAGATGATGTAGTAGGCGTTTAAGGCATAGTTGGTGCTGGGCAGGCTGACGGTCTTCAGGGTAGCGCCCAAGCTTTCCAGCACTTTGGCGGCGGCCATGACCTTCTGCTGCACTTCTTCGGACACGCCCTGAGCAAAATATTCTTGGGGAATGCCGATGGTCTTACCGGCTACATCCCCTTTCAGATTGGCGTAGAAATCGGGATACTCCCGCTTGGCGCTGGTGGCGTCCATGGGATCGTAACCGCAGATGGCAGAGTACAGCATAGCCACATCCTCCACGCTGCGGCCCAAGGGGCCGATCTGGTCCAGGCTGGAAGCAAAAGCCACCAGGCCGAACCGAGACACGGAGGAATAGGTGGGTTTCAGCCCCACCACACCGCAGTAGGCGCTGGGGAGACGGATACTTCCGCCGGTATCGGAGCCCAGGCTCAACACAGCTTCTCCTGCTGCCACCGCAGCGCCGCTGCCGCCGGAGGAGCCGCCGGGCACATAGTCCAGGTTCCGAGGGTTGGCAGTTTTCTGGAAATAGGAAGTCTCACAGGAAGAACCCATGGCGAATTCGTCCATATTCACCTTTCCCACCATCACCGGACGGCAGCCTTCCAGCTTCTTCATCACAGTGGCGTTGTAGGGGGGGACAAAGTTCCCCAGCATTTTGGAGGCGCAGGTGGTGCGCACATTTTTGGTGCAGATGTTGTCCTTCACTGCCAGGGGGATGCCCGCCAGAGGGCTAAGTTCTTCCCCTTTGGCCAGCAGCTCGTCCACTTGGGCGGCCTGCTGTTTTGCCTCTTCTCCCGTTACGGTGAGGTACGCCTTCACCCGATCGTCCACCGCTTCAATTCGATCCAGCACCGACTGGGTCAATTCCATGGCGCTGATCTTCTTTTCCCGCAGCATCCCGGAAAGCTGGGATGCCGTATATTCAAACAATTCCATTCCTCTTCTCCTTTCACTCCACCACTTTGGGTACCACCACGCACCCGGCTTTCACCTGAGGTGCATTTTCCAGCAGTTCCTTGCGGTCATAATGATGTTCCACCACGTCCTTGCGGAAGATCATGGGGTGATCGGGGTCAATGAGAGCGCCGGTATCCGGCAGGTCGGGCAGCTGCTGCACCATGGAAACGATGTTTTCCATGTCCTTGGCAAAGCGAGCGGCCTGATCCTCCTCCAAACGGAGTTTCGCCAGTTTGGCGACGTGTTGAATGTCAATGGTCATTTTATTTCCTCCCCTTGACGCAGCATGGACAGCAGGTCCTCTTCCGATAAAACCGTTACTCCCAAGGACTGCGCTTTTTCTAATTTACTTCCGGCAGCTTCCCCCGCCAGAAGATAGTTGGTTTTTTTACTCACCGAACCGGTGACCTTACCCCCGGCCTGCTCAATCCTGGCCTGAGCTTCCTTCCGGGACAAATTGGGAAGGGTGCCGGTAATCACAAAGGTCAACCCGGCAAGGGCGCTGCCAGTGGTGGCTTTGGGCTGAGTGAGCTCCACCCCTGCGGCTTTGAGCCGCTCCATCTGCTGGGCGGTTTCCGGACGGTGAAGAAATTCATAAAGGTTTTGAGCCATCACGTCCCCCACTCCATCAATGGAAGCCAGATCCTCCGGGGTGGCAGCCAGCAGTTGTTCCCAGGTAGAGAAGTGCTGACAGATGAGCTGGGCGCCTTTTTGGCCGATGTTCCGCACCCCAAAGGCAAAGAGCAGCCGGGCCAATCCAGCCTGTTTGCTGTGTTCCAAAGCGGTCAGCAGGTTTTCGGCGCTTTTTTCTCCCATCCGCTCCAAGGTCACAAGCTGTTCCTTAGTCAGAGAATACAGATCCGCCGGGCTCTTCACCAATCCTTGGTTCACCAGCCCTTCCATAATGGAGGGACCCAAGCCGTCGATGTTCATAGCATCCCGGCTGGCAAAGTGGGTGAGATTTTTCAGCAGGGTGGCAGGACAGAAAGGATTGACGCACCTCAGCGCCGCCTCTCCTTCTTCCCGCACCGCTTTTTCCCCGCAGGAGGGACAGGTATCCGGCATGACATAGGGAATGCTGTCCGGAGCGTGGGACTTGACCATCACCACTTCCGGGATGATGTCCCCGCTTTTTCGCACCACAATGGTATCCCCCAGCCGCACATCCTTTTGGGTGATATTGTCCTGGTTGTGGAGGGTCGCCCGGGAGACGGTAGTTCCCGCCAACTGCACCGGGTCAAACACAGCGGTAGGGGTAAGCACCCCAGTGCGTCCCACCGAAATTTCAATTTGGCGGAGAATGGTTTCCTTTTCCTCCGGCGGATATTTAAAGGCCACCGCCCATTTCGGGAACTTGGCAGTGGAGCCGATGGTTTCCCGGTCCGCCAGGTTATCCACCTTCACCACAGCGCCGTCCATATCAAAGGAAAAGCTCTGGCGCAGGCTGCCGATGGTTTCAATCTCCTCCTTGGCCTGCTGGGCCGTTTGACAGAGGGTGTACCGGGGGGAGACGGAAAAGCCCTGTTCCTTCAGCCAATCCAAGCTCTCCTTATGGCTGGTAAAGGTAACGCCCCGGCTCTGCTGGACGTTAAAGATAAAGATGGAAAGCCCCCGCTGAGCGGTGACAGCGCTGTCCTTTTGACGCAGACTGCCTGCCGCAGCGTTTCTGGGGTTTTTAAAGGGAGCTTCCCCATTGGCTTCCTGCTGCTGGGCCAAGCGGGCAAAGGTTTCTTTGGGCATATACACCTCGCCCCGCACTTCCAGGTATTCCACCGGGGTTTTCAGCCGTTTGGGAATGGCCTGAATGGTAAGCAGGTTTTGGGTCACGTCCTCCCCCACAAAACCGTCCCCCCGAGTGGAACCCCGGGAGAACACCCCATTTTCATATTCCAGGGAGACGCTCAGCCCGTCAATTTTCACCTCTACCACATAGGGGGAATCGGTGATCTGACGGATGCGGTGGTCGAAATCGTCGATCTCATCCAGGGAAAACACGTCCTGCAAAGAAGCCATTTGGACGGTGTGCTGTACCTTGGTGAAGATGGCAGAAGCGCTGCCCCCCACTCGTTTGGTGGGAGAATCCGGGGCGGCGTACTCCGGGTATTGGGCTTCCAGTTCCCGCAGCTGGGCCATGAGTTTGTCGTACACATCGTCCGGCACGCTGGGATTATCTTGATTATAATATTCGTCGTTATAGCGAAGCAGAGTTGCAGTGAGCTGCTCCATCTGCTGTTTGGGAGACAGTTCCATCACAGTCTTCCTTTCGGTTTTTGTCTTACAAACAGGTATAGTATACCTAAAAAGATCCGTAAAATATCAGTTGGGTTTCCACCGGTTTTTGCCGCCAGGCAAAATGCCGCCCTTGCGTTTGGGCGGCAAGGTGGGAACCGTAATGATTGCCTTAGGCAATCATTATATCACAGCTGGCAGGAAAATGCAAAACAGAAAACCGGAAAGACTGGGATCATCCTTCCGGCTGGCGCTTATTATTATTTTGTTTTCCCTGTTCCCGCACCGCCCAAGCAGCTGCCCTAGCCAGACGGCGGAGAATTTGACCCATCTGCCTGCGTTTTTCTTTATCTTTTTGGGTGTACTGCCGCCAAATAGCCACAATCTTTTTGGGATTGGCCAACTCTTCCAAAGTCCTGGCTTGGGAAGCGGCCAACAGTTCATACAGCCCGTCTACAAACTCCTCCCGCTGGCCGGAAGTCAAATCGGCGAGCCACCGGCGCATGGCGGAGTCGATCACCCGGCTGGCGTTACTCACCTGGGTGAGGCGGATAAAGTCATTGCCCTGAATTTCCCAGGCGTAGGGGTCATGCTGCATCATCCCCATGCCTCGGCTCTTCACCACGGTATAAGGTTCTTCGTGTTCCAACAGCATACCGAACACTGAAAACTGAGGGACAAAGGTTTCCAATTTAGGAAGGATAGCTTGATACCCCGGCTGCTCCACTACCGACCGGCTGAAACCGGGGCCATCCTGGTTGTACACTGCCACAATCCGGTTCTGCACCGCCAAAGACACCTGGGAAGCGGCAAACACCGCCAGATTTCCCCCTTTGGAGTGGCCGCAGACCCACAGCGGCCCCCGCAGATAAGCGGCGGTCTGCTCTAGGTAATCCCGGGCCAGCCATTGACCGGGAAGGGTGTCCAAAAAACCCAGATTGAAGTCTTCTTTCCAACCCACCAATGTATTGTCGGTGCCTCGAAACACCACGGCTGCGCCGTAATCCAACTGAAGGGTGATGGCGGCAAACTGAATCTGCTTTCCTACATCCAGCACTTCTTGCGATGCCCAAAGCAGCTGATCCCGAAAGCGAGGGGAATTGGCGGTTTGCCGCAGCAGATTGGCGTCCCGTTTGCCGGAAGCAAATACCCTTAACCGTTCCGGCGGCTGGGAAAGGATTTGTTCCGCCACCTGGTGAAAGGGCGCCCCCACACCCACCGGCGGATCGGCATACTGAGCAAAATGATGGTATGCCAAGGTACTGAGCAACAGCCCGTCTACCGGATGGAATGGGTCTTGGGCAAAGCTCAAATCCCCCCGCCAGGTAAGATAATCGGATAAACCGGGCATTGTGTCACTCCTTCCCCCGGAAAAGAAAAACGCCCCAGAAAGAGACGTTTTTCCAATTCTTTGCTTTGAATCCAATTTTCCTTAGAAGCTTACTTCATTGGCAATCCGGTACAGGTCTACTGGGAACTGCTTGCGCATGGCCAAGCCTTCGTGGATGTCGTAATCCACCACATCCCCTTTTTGGAAGCCTACCACACGGTCGCCGATGCCCTGCTCCAGCAGTTCTACGGCACGGTAAGCCAAACGGGTAGCCGCCACACGGTCCCGCACGGTGGGGTTGCCGCCCCGCTGCACGTGGCCCAAAATAGTGGCTCTGGATTCCACGCCGGTGGCGTCCTCAATGCGCTTTGCCAAGGCTTCGGAGTTACCTACCCCTTCTGCCACCATAATAATGAAGTGGTGCTTGCCCAGCTTCTGGGCGGCCATGATTTTATCAATGATTTCGTTTTCGTCCACATCCAGTTCCGGCACCAGAATAAAGGTGGCGCCGCAGGCAATACCGGTGTTCAAGGCAATATAACCAGCCCGGCGGCCCATTACTTCCACCACGCTGCAGCGGTCATGGGACTGAGCGGTATCCCGCAGTTTGTCCACCATTTCACAGACGGTGTTCATAGCAGTGTCGTAGCCGATGGTATAGTCGGTACAGGAAATGTCGTTGTCGATGGTGCCGGGCAGGCCGATGCAGGGCACCCCTGCCTTAGACAAATCCGAAGCGCCCCGGAAAGAACCGTCGCCGCCAATGACCACTACGCCGTTGATGCCAAGTTTGTCGCAGGTCTCTTTGGCTTTCAGAACGCCGGCTTGCTCCTTAAATTCCAGACAGCGGGCTGTATAAAGAATGGTGCCGCCACGCTGAATGATGTCGGAGACATCCCGCATATTCATTTCAAACACATCTCCATGAATCAGGCCGTTATAGCCCCGGCGGATGCCCACTACCCGCATTCCCCGTTTAATGGCGGAACGGACTACGCCGCGCACTGCTGCATTCATGCCAGGGGCGTCGCCGCCGCTGGTCAATACACCGATCACCTTCTGGTTCATAACCGAGTCCCTCGCTTTTTTAAATAGTCAAATAGTATCAAAAACGGCCGTTTTACACCGGCTCGTCTGTGACTACTGCACACAATTCTATTGTAAACGGAATTTCTGCTTCTGTCAACTATTTCCGAGCTGAAACGCCACATTTTCTGCGCCCAGCAGCTTTACCAGCTCAATGAGCAGCTCCTCACTGCCGTCTACCTGAAGCTGTTTGTAGCGGGCGTACTTTTTGGTATTGAGAAAATAAAGCATTACCGGGCAGGAGCCGGAATATTTTTGCAGCACCGGCAGAATCACGTCAATCCGCCAATCCTTGATGTCCACAAACTTCAAAAACAGTTTTCCCTGTTGGGGCACTGGCTTAGGCCGAAAGGAAGGGGCAGGCTCCGCCTTCTGATTGGGCCGGTAACTGGAAATCTGTTCCTCTCCCACGATTTTTTGAGCCGTGAGTTTTGGCTTTTCCTCCTCCCGGACGCTGAGCGTGCCCTGAAGCAGCACAATCTTGTTTTCACTGAGCAGCCGGGTGTTGGGCTCATACTGCCGGGGGAATACCAGCACCTCCATAGAGGAAGTTTTATCTTCCAAAGTCAACGTGGCCATGGGAGCGCCGTTTTTGGTGGTCTTCACCTGCTTTTGCCGGATCACTCCCAACACCCAAAACTCCCTGCCATCCAATCGGGACAGATCCTCCTCCTCTTGCTGTACCAAGGACGCAATAGAGGTGACCTTGACCGGGAGCTTGGTCCCTTCCAGCCGGTCCAGAGGGTGTCCGGAAAGGTAAACCCCGATGGTCTCCTTTTCCCGTTCCAGCAGTTCCTGCCGGGAAAACTCCTCCGCCGGCGGCACCGGAAATTCCGGTTGCTTTACTGTGCCCAGGCTGAAAAGGTTGAGCTGGCCCACGGCTTCCCTGCCCTCTTGCTGGCGGAGATGGTCCAGCATCTTTTCGTAGCACTGGATCATCTGGCGGCGATTATGAGGGAAGCTGTCAAAGGCGCCGGAAAGGATCAGCCCTTCCACCGCCCGCTTATTGAGTTCGCTGCCCTGCATCCGTTTGCAGAAATCATAGAGGGAAGTAAAGGGGCCGTGGTCCTTTCGCTGCTGTACAATCTGTCGGATAATTCCCTGGCCCAGATTCTTAATGGCCAGCAGGCCAAAGGAGATTTGATCTTCCCCCAGGCTGACGAAGCCTTCCTCGCTCTGATTTACATCCGGGCCAAGCACCTGGATGCCTTTTTCCCGGCAGGCGGCAATATATTCCGTGACCTTATCGGTGTCCCCGATGACGCTGGTCAGCAGCGCCGCCATATAGATGCTGCGGTAATGGCATTTCAGGTAAGCGGT
>DVGY01000084.1 GCA_018712465.1 Candidatus Egerieicola pullicola
GAGCACGCCTAAGCAGAGGCCGAACCGGTCCATCAAAGTGGTTTCAGCTCGATTGACCAAGTAGGACACTACCTGCACCACTCCACCCAGCAGCAGGACGGCTCCCAGAATATAACAGATAATCAGGGTAATCTGCTGGTTGAAGATCAAAAACAGCAGTCCCAGCACAAAGTAAAGGATGGTGTACACCCAGAACTCCACCTGGTTGGAACGGGCTTTGCTGCTTTTTTTGGCTTTCTTTGGATCTGTCATTGCAAAACCTCCTTTCAAAATAAGAAAAGAGCAGGCAAGATTATGATTCTCCTGCCTGCTCCGATTATTTAGCGGGAGCGTTTACAAAGTCATTGCCTTTGTAGTTCTTATTATGCTTCGCCCTCGTCCTCATCATTCTCGTCATTGCTGCGGACGATCTTCTGATCGGTTTCCGGCAGCAGTGCCCGCATAGAGAGGCTGACCCGCTTGTTTTCGGGATTGATGTCGATGATCTTCACATCCACCTCTTCGCCCAAGGTGAGGATGTCGGAGATCTTTTCCACTCTCTGGTTGGCGATCTGGGAAATGTGGATCAGACCGTCGATGCCAGGAATGATGGTAGCAAATGCACCGTAGTTGGTGAAGGAAACGATCTTTACCTTCACTACGTCGCCGATGTGGTACTGGTTCATGAAGATGTTCCAGGGGTTGTCTTCGCTCTTCTTGTAGCCCAAGGAGATGCGGTGCCGTTCGGGATCCAGATCCTTTACGTATACTTCCACTACGTCGCCAACGTTCACGACTTCAGAGGGGTGCTTCAGCTTGCCCCAGCTCAGCTCGGTGATGTGGATCATGCCGTCTACGCCGCCCAGGTCGACGAATGCGCCGTAGCTGGTCAGGCTCTTCACTTCACCAGTGTACTTCTTGCCGATTTCTACGGTCTTCCAGAATTCCTCTTCCTTGGCCTTTCTTTCTTCGTTGAGTACGGCACGGATGGAGCCCAGAGCGCGGCCGCGGCGTTCGTTGATCTCCAGGATCTTGAAGCGGACTTCCTTCTTGAGCATGGTGTTCAGATCTTCCACCCGGTGATCGCTCACCTGGGAAGCGGGAATAAATACCTTTGTATTATGGGACAGCACCAACACGCCGCCCTTAACCACGTTGGTGATCACGCCTTCCAGTACGGCGCCTTCCTCAAAGGCTTTCTTGATTTCTTCGTAACCGGCCTGTGCATCGCAACGCTTCTTGGAACAGGCTACCGTTCCTTCCTGATCGTTGACCTTCAGCACAATCAGGTTGATTTCGTCGCCTTTGCTTACCACCTGATCCAGGCTCTGGTCGGAGTTGTCGGTCATTTCATCCTTGGCTACAAAGCCGGTCTGTTTTGCGCCCAGGTCCACCACAACCTCATTGGGACGGATGTCGATGACGACTCCTTTCACCCGCTTGCCAGTGTAGAGCTTGGCATCTTCGCTCAGGTTTTGCTCCAGCATTTCCGCAAAGTTTTCGTTGCTAGTGATTTCACTCATGGTTTGTAGAACCTCCTTGATTATGTGCGCCGGGGTCGAAGCTCCGGCAGTGACGCCGATGCGTTCGGCGCCGGACAGGTCGACCGCATCCAGTTCCCCTGCGGTTTCCACCAAAACGGTAGGGCAATACCGGCTGCACACCTCATAGAGCTTGTGGGTGTTGGAACTGTGCCGCCCCCCGATTACGATCATCCTGTCACTTTCCTGCGCCAGTTGGATGGCCTCCTTCTGGCGCTGGTTTGTCGCATTACATATTGTATCAAAAAACTCAAGTTTTGTACATAGTTTTTTTGACGAATTTATGAAATTTCCCCAAATTTCCGTATTGAAGGTAGTTTGGGCGACCAATATTGCATTTTTGACACTGCCTGCCCCGGTTTCCTTTAGAATCTTTTCCAGTTCTTGGGTGGTTTGAGCCACATAACATTCACCCTTGCAGTGTCCCACAATGCCCTGCACCTCGGGATGATCCGGGCTTCCTGCAATCAGCACCGTTTTTCCTTCTTGGGATGCGGCGCGGACAATGCGGTGGATTTTTGCCACAAAGGGGCAGGTGGCGTCCACCACTTCCGCCCCGGTTTGGCGGAGCCGCTCCTCTGTTTGAGCGTCCACGCCATGGGAGCGGATCACCACCGTGTCCCCCGGTTTGGCTTGGTCCGGCGAGTCGAGGATCTCCACCCCTTTTTGGGCCAGATCCTCCACTACCTGAGGGTTGTGGATAATGGGCCCCAGAGTTTTGATGGATCCCCCGGTTTTGGTCAGCTCGTATACCAGGTCTACCGCCCGGTTCACTCCAAAGCAGAACCCGGCGCTTTTGGCCAGACGGAGGGTCATGCCTTCATCACCGCCAGATTCTCATCCTGAAGCTGCTGCACCACGCTTTGAAGTTTGACGGCGGCTTGGCGCATGGATTCGGTGTCCTTCTTCTTGCCTTCCAGCACCTCTTGGTTGGGGATCACCTGGCCATAGCGGATGAGGATTCGGCTGCGGAACTTGCCGCCGTTGCCGTAGGTGATGCACACCGGCACCACATCCTCCCCAGTCACCGAGGCAATGTAAATCACCCCGCCTTTGAACTTCAGCAGCTTGCCGTCGTGGCTGCGGGTGCCTTCCGGGAACAATGCCAGCACCTTGCCCTCCTTGACCACCTTTTTGGCGGTGCGGATGGCGGTCATGTCCGGCTTTTTCAGGTTTACCGGGAAGGCGCCCAACCCTCGGATAATGGGGGCCAGCACCGGCTTGTGGAATAATTTTTCGTTGGCCATAAAAGTCAGGGTGGTGTTCAGCTTTAAGCCCATCATCACCGGATCCCAATAGGATTGGTGGTTGCCCACCAGAATGTAACCCCGGTCGGTGGGCAGGTTTTCCATGCCGTAATATTCCAGCTTGAACCACAGCTTGCACACCACGTTGCACACTACTTTTGCGAAGCGGTAGAACCGTAAACTCATGCCAGCAGCTCCTCTCTCAAATTCCCAGATGCCGGCGGATCATGGCCTCCATCAACTCCAAAGATTCCTCCAAGGTGTTGCCGGAAGTGTCCACCAGCTTTGCGTCTTCCGCCCGGCGCAGAGGGGAGATTTCCCGGTGGGAATCGTCGTAGTCCCGCTGCTTGATGTCGTTTAACAATTTGTCGTAATCCACTGATACCCCTTTAGAAAGGTATTCGTCAAACCGCCTTCTGGCCCGGTCCTCGGGGGTGGCGGTGAGGTAGATTTTTAGGTTGGCGTCGGGCAGCACCGTGGTACCGATGTCCCGTCCGTCCATAATCACATTGTGCTCCTTGGCCAGCTTCCGCTGCAGCCACAGCAGGTAGTCCCGCACTGCTTTGTGGGCGGAAACCTGGGAAGCGTAGCGGCTCATTTCCGGAGACCGGATTTCCGCGGAGACGTTTTCCCCGTTGAGCAGGGTCTGCTGCACTCCGTCTTGGTCAAAACGCAGATCCACAGTGATTTCCGGCAGCATGGCGGCTACCCGGTCCGGATCGGCGGGGTCGATTCCCCGCTGCCAAGCGGCATAGCCCACCGTGCGGTACAGCGCCCCGGTATCCACATACAGATACCCCAATTTTTTGGCGGTGAGACGGGCGATGGTGCTCTTTCCGGCCCCGGCAGGGCCGTCGATGGCGATAGCAATCACCTGTGATCCTCCTCTCTCCCGTTTGATTTGGAAAAAATCAACAATCGTTCTCCGTATCATTATATCACTGACGGGAGAGAGAATCAAGGAAAAGAATGGTTTTTTCAAGGTAAGAAACAGGTTAATGGTCACCGGGCGGGAGAAAGGGTTGGGTTCTTGCCAAACAGGGGAAACGGCCGGGGAAGAGAGGGACCTCTTTTGAGCCGGAACAGAGAATTGGCATTTTATTTTCCCCATTTCCGTCTTGACAACCCCGGCTTCCCGCCTTATAATGAAAGGCAGTGAGCGTGGAAGAAGTCAATTCCGCTGTTTTTGCTTTTAGAGAGCTTCCGGTAGGTGCAAGGGAGCAGCAATGGGCGGGAGAGCCGCTTTGGAGCTCCGGTTAATCCCGGCGGCAGGCAGCCGTTATCTGCCAAAACGAGAGGCGGGGAAGTTCCCCGCAACTTGGGTGGTACCGCGTCAGAAATTTCTGCCGTCCCAAGCCGGTTTCCGGCAGGGGCGGTTTTTTGTTGCCTAGGCCCCCAACAATGAAGAAGGAGTGGAACAAACCAATGGAATGGACGGGACTGAACGAACTGCGGGAAAAGTTCCTGCATTTTTTTGAAGAGAAAGGGCATTTGCGTCTGCCCAGCTTCCCCTTGATCCCTCAGGGAGACAACAGCCTGCTGCTGATTAACTCCGGCATGGCTCCTATGAAAAAGTGGTTTTTGGGCCAGGAAGTGCCTCCCCGGAAGCGGGTGACCACCTGTCAGAAGTGCATCCGTACTCCGGATATTGAAAACGTGGGCAAAACTGCCCGTCACGGCACCTTTTTTGAGATGCTGGGCAACTTTTCCTTTGGGGATTACTTCAAGCACGAAGCTACCAAGTGGGCTTGGGAGTTCATCACCCAGGAACTGAAAATGCCGGTAGATAAACTGTGGGTGTCCATCTATGAAGGAGACGAGGAAACCCGGAAGATCTGGGTGGAGGAAGTTGGAGTAGACCCCAGCCGCATCGTCACCATGGGCAAGGAGGACAACTTCTGGGAAATCGGCGCCGGTCCCTGCGGCCCCTGCAGCGAAATCTACTTTGACCGGGGCCCGGAAAAGGGCTGCGGCAAGCCGGACTGCCACGTGGGCTGCGAATGCGACCGGTACGTGGAATTCTGGAACCTGGTATTCAGCCAGTTTGACGGAGACGGCAACGGCAACTACACCCCCATGGCCCACCCCAACATCGACACCGGTATGGGCTTGGAACGTCTGGCCTGCATTATGCAGGGCGTGGACAACCTCTTTGAGGTGGACACCATCCAGAACATCATGAAGAAAATCAGTGAGATCGCCGGAGTACACTATCACGAGGACGAAACCAAGGATGTGTCCCTGCGGGTCATCACCGACCATATCCGTTCCACTGTCTTTATGCTGGCGGACGGAGTGATTCCCTCCAATGAAGGCCGGGGCTATGTGCTGCGGCGTCTGCTTCGCCGGGCGGCCCGCCATGGACGGCTGCTTGGCATCAACGGTCCCTTCCTGTACCAGGTCGTGGACACCGTAGTGAAGGAAAACCACACCGCTTACCCGGAACTGGCTCAAAAGCAGTCTTATCTGGAAAAGATTATCCTCACCGAGGAAGAAAACTTCGACCGCACCCTGAACAAGGGCCTGGAACTGCTGACTCAGCTTATCGACAAAGCGGAAGAACAGGGCCTTTCCACTCTGGCCGGAGAAGACGCCTTCCATTTGTACGATACCTTTGGATTCCCCATCGACCTGACCCGGGAAATTGCTTCCGAAAAGGGCTTTTCCATCGACGAAACCGCCTTCGGTACCCTGATGGAGCACCAGAAAGAGGTGGCCCGTCAGGCCCGGATGAGCCAGGAGGATGTGGCCTGGGCGGACGAAACCCTGGGGCTTCACGGGGTCAAAACCGAGTTTACCGGCTATAGCAGCCTCACCGGCACCGGCAAAGTGCTGGCCATGCTGGTGGACGGGGAAAAGGTGGAGGAAGTTTCCGCCCCCGCCCGGGCAACCCTGGTGTTTGATTCCACCTGCTTCTATGCCGAAAGCGGCGGCCAGGTGGCGGATAAGGGGACCGTTTCCACCGATTCTGCCTCCGGCCAGGTGCTGGATGTACAGAAAACCGGCACCGGACTGTTTATGCACGTAGTACAGGTAGAAGAGGGCTCCTTCTGTTTGGGAGATACGGTACAGCAGAAGGTGTATAAGCTGGTGCGTTACCCCATTATGCGCAACCACACTGCTGCTCACTTGCTGCAGGCAGCGCTGCGCCAGGTGCTGGGGGATCACGTTCATCAGGCCGGCCAGTTGGTTACTGCTCCCTCCCTGCGGTTTGACTTCTCCCACTTTGAAGCCATGACCCAGGATCAGATTCACCAGGTAGAAAACCTGGTCAACCAGAAGATTTTTGAGGCCATTCCTGTCACTGTGGAAGAGATGCCCATTGAGGAAGCTCGGAAAACTGGCGCTATGGCTCTGTTTGGAGAAAAGTACGGCGACACCGTGCGGGTGGTCAGCGTGGACGACTTCTCCAAGGAGTTCTGCGGCGGTACCCATGTGTCCAACACCGCCCATATTGGATTGTTTAAGATCGTCAGCGAAGGCAGCGTAGCTGCCGGGGTGCGCCGGATCGAAGCGGTCACCGGCAACTATATCCTGGAGCTGCTCCAGCACAACACCTATACCCTGCACCAGGCTGCCAAGGCCCTGAAGCTGAACAACCCGGAAGAGCTGGTGGACAAGTGCGCCGCCCTCACTGCCGAACTGAAGGAAGCTAAGGCGGAAGTGGCCCGGCTCAACGCTCAACTAGCTCAGAACAGCTTTGCGAAGGTGTTGAATGACAGCCTCCAGGAGGTGGATGGCATCCAGTACACCACCATGATGCTGGAAAATATGGACCTCAACGCTTTGAAGGATTCCACTGCTCAGATGCGGGATCATCACCCGGATTTGGTGTTTGTGGCCGCCAACATCGCCGATGGCAAGGGCAACCTGATCTGCGTGGTAGGTGACAACGCCAAAAAGCGGGGCTTGAAGGCCGGCAACATTGTTCGGGAAGTGGCAAAACTTACCGGCGGCAAGGGCGGCGGACGTCCTGACCAGGCTATGGCCGGTGTGGGCGACGTTACCAAGGTGGACGAAGCCCTGTTGCAGCTGAAGGACGTTATCGCAGGACAGTTGGGGTAATGATTCCCTTATTATCCTTTTGATTTTTCCGAAACGCTTTCCCTTAAAACAAGAAGGCTTTGCTGGAAATGAGTTTGTTCTTTGTTTATTTCCGGATGGAAAGGAGGTGCAACCATGGATTGTTTATTCTGCAAGATTGCGGCGGGGGAAATCCCTTCCAAGAAAGCCTATGAGGATGAAAAGGTGTACGCCTTTTACGACATCGATCCCCAGGCTCCGGTGCATATTCTGGTGATTCCCAAGGAGCATATCCAAAGCGTCAGCCAGATCACCCCGGAAAACCAGGAGATTGTGGGTCACATCTTTACCGTCATTGCCAAACTGGCCAAGGAGCTGGACCTGAAGGACGGCTACCGGGTGGTAAGCAATGTAGGCGAGCAGGGAGGACAGAGCGTTCCCCATCTGCACTTCCACCTGTTGGGCGGACGGAATTTGGGTTGGCCTCCCGGCTAAAGAAAAGGTCCGGCGACGGTGTTTCTCCCCAACCAATGCAAAAGAGACTGTTACCAGATTGCGGCGACAGTCTCTTCTTTTATATATTGCAATTTCCTGCAAGGTTTCCTTCTTCTATGGAAACCTCTGATTCCCCTTGCTCCAAGCACAAAGCGTAGGCGTATCCGTTTTGGATGCCGCCAAGCCGTACCGGCGGGAAATCCACAGGGGTCTCTCCTCGCAGGGAAAACCATTTCATTCCCTGGGAGAACCCGGCGGCGGTGGCCTTCAAAGCGGCTTCCTTTTCACACCACAATCGGAAAAAGCCAGGTTCTGGCTGCTGCAACCGGTTTAGCCAGGCCGTCTCTTGGGGATGGAAGAAGCGATTGGCCAGTTTTTCCCACTGGGGAAGGGGACGAAGCTGCTCCAAATCGCACCCCAGTCTCCTCCCGTCGTCGCTGGCCAGGCAGAGACAGCGGCATCCGGAATGGGACAGGCTGAAAGAAAACTGGGGCAAGTCCGGAAAATAGGGCTTGCCGTGCAGGGTGTAGGTTGGTGGGGTGCGGGGAAGAGTGATACCCAGCTGGGCAGCGCTTTGCATCACCAGCAGCCAGGCAGCGGCGCCGGCGGCTTGGTGTTCCGGCAAAGTTCGGGTACGCAGTTGGGCTTGCCGCCAATCCGGCAGGAGGGACAGGGCGGATTCCAGCTGTGCAGGGCCCAGCAGGGGAGAGCAGTCGGCAGTCAAGCAACGAATCAAAAGGGGACCTCCTTTGGAATGTGTGGATGTTTAAGACCGAGTGTCAATGCTTATAGTATACCATGAAAATTCCGTTCGGTTTTCCTCGCTTTTTGCAAAGCAAAATGGCCGGCCGGACATTGCGCCGGTCAAGAGGGGAACCGTAATGGTTGGCTTTGCCAATCATTATACCATAAAAAACCCGTTGGGTTTCCACTGGTTTTTGCCGTGAGGCAAAATGCCGCCCCTGCTTTTTGGGCGGTAAAGTGGGAACCGTAATGGTTGGCTTTGCCAATCATTATACCACAATTTTCAGGGGACAGGGAAGCAAACTGCACAAAGCCGGGGAATGATCTTTGGGAGAATTATTGAAATTCCCTCGAACTCACGAATTTATCACACATTTTCCCCTGGAAATCGATATAATGAAAGTTGCACTGTATCGACAGGCAGCAAACAACACGATTAGGAGATACCACAATGAAACCGAAAACCTTTCTTAAGCGGGGAGCGGGACTGCTGACAGCAGGAATTATGGCTCTTACCGCCTTTACCGGCTGTTCCGGCGATCAAGGCACCGGCCTTTTTATCGACGGCAAGCATCAGGACATCGATTGGGTGATGAAGATCAACGGGGAAGAGGTGAGCATGGACCTTTACCGTTGCTATTACCTTAACCAGGTGCAGAGCGACGTGAACAGCTACGGCGACGACTATTGGAACAACGAGGAACTGTACAACCAAACCAAGGTGATTGCCGAGTCCAACGTGGAATGCTACACCGAAATCCTCCGCCAGTGCCGGGAGCGGGGCATTACCCTGGATGCCGACGAACAGGCTCAGGTGGACGCTTATATGCAGCAGGCCCGTTCCAATTATGAAACCGATGGGGATTGGCAGGCTGCTTTGGAGGTGACCTATTTCACCGAAGATCTGCTCCGGCAGATGCAGGAATTTACCCTGTTGCAGCAAAAATTGATGGAACAGGTCTGTCCGGTCAGCGAGGAGGAAGTTGCCGCCGCTCGGGAGACGGTGGAAACCAGCTACTACAAAGCTCAGCACATTTTGTTGCTGTATCCCGACGACTATGACACCTCTTCCCTGAGCACCACAGCAGAAAACCCCATCACCGATGCGGACACCTCCAGCTTGGTGTACCAGCAGATGCTGGATATTCAGCAGCAGTTGGAAAATGGCGCTGATTTCACCCAGTTGGAAGAAGAGTACAGTGAAGACGCCAACACAGTG
>DVGY01000085.1 GCA_018712465.1 Candidatus Egerieicola pullicola
TTTCCTTCCGGTCATTTTCCACCGCCACCAATTTGTAAACGCCATCAAACACAGGGGCGCTTTTTGCTGTAATCAGGCGTTCCCCCACGCCGAACATATCAATTTGAGCGCCCTGCATCATGAGATCCCGAATTAAATATTCATCCAACGAATTAGACGCCACGATTTGACAGCACTGCAGCCCTGCCCGGTCCAACATTTCCCTAGCTTTTTTGGAAAGATAGGAGATGTCGCCGGAATCCAGGCGAATGGCAAAATCAGTGATACCTTGGGGAAGCAAAATTTCTTTGAAAACCCGAATGGCGTTGGGTACCCCGCTTTTCAGAGTGTTGTAGGTGTCGACCAATAAAGTAGCATTGTGAGGATACAACTTACAATAGGTTTGGAAAGCCTCATATTCGCTGTCAAACATCTGAACCCAGGAATGCGCCATGGTGCCCCCGGCGGGCACACCAAACCGTTCATCGGTCAAGGTGCAGGAGGTGCCAGCACACCCTCCAATGTAGGCGCCCCTTGCCCCAATGACAGCACCGTCCTCACCTTGGGCACGGCGGGCGCCGAATTCCAAAACCGGTTTCCCTTGGGCCGCCCGAACGATACGGTTTGCCTTGGTTGCAATTAGGGACTGGTGATTGAGAAGAAGCAGAATGGCCGTTTCAATCAGTTGAGCCTGAATCGCAGGAGCTTTTACCGTCAAGACCGGCTCATTGGGAAATACCGGAGTTCCTTCCGGCACTGCATAAATATCTCCGGTAAAGCGAAAGGTGCGCAAATAATCCAGAAAGCCCCGGTCAAACATCCGCTTTCCTTCCAGGTAAGCAAGATCTTCCTGGGTAAAATGGAGTTGCTGAATGTATTCCACCACCTGTTCCAACCCGGCGGCAATGGCAAAGCCGCCTCCATCTGGAACGTTTCGGAAAAACACATCAAAATAGGTAATTTTTTGGGACAGACCTGTTTTATAGTAACCATTCCCCATGGTCAATTCATAAAAATCCATTAGCATGGAAAGATTTTGCCGATCCATTTGCTCATCCCCCTAACTTACTTTTGATATCTCCAAAAACTTGTTTAATATCCCCGTCCAGGCAGATGGACTGGGCCGCAATCTCCCTGGGACAAAAAGCCTGGCCGTAATTCACACAGGCATAAACAGCCTTGGGGTTCTTCGCCGTCATCTGCCAGAAAGGATATTTGATAATCACCGGGGTATTGGCTCCCACGCCCAACTCCAAAAACAAAACATGCAGCCCCTCATGACGCCGGATAAAATCGTCATACCGATGGGAAGCAGCATACCATCCATCATCCTGCACAAAGGTCATGTCACAGCGCAGGTTCATGGTCATGGGAGCGCCGCAGACCGGGCATTTCGGGATCAGCTGAGTGGGAATCTTCATATCCTTCTGCTGGGCTACCATCTGCCGGACCCTTTCTTCGTTGTCATAGGTCTTTTGATGGCAAGGCTTCGAGCACTGCCACAGCCCGTAATCGCCCTGGGTGTAAAACAAGCGTTGCTTGTCAAAGCCAGCTAGTTGGAATTGATGATCCACATTGGTGGTGAGGACAAAATAATCTTTGTCCCGCACCAGCTCCAACAGATCCCGATAAGGTTGTCCTACGCCGGCTTCGTAGCGGTTGACCAGAATGTGACGGCTCCACCAAGCCCAATATTCTTCCAACGTGTGGTAAGGATAAAATCCCCCGGAATACATATCTTGAATGCCATACTTCTTGCGGAAATCGGCAAAGGTCTTTTCAAACCGTTCTCCGTCGTAGGTGAACCCCGCAGAGGTGGAGAGCCCTGCCCCGGCGCCGATGACAATGGCGTCTGCGGTTTGGATTTCCTCCTTCAATGCTTCAATCTGCTCCCAGTAGCTGCCGGTAAATGTTAAGATCGGTCTCCTTGAAAACATTGAATATCACCTCCATCTTGCTGTGAGTATGTTCTCGATATTCTTTTACCGTCTGAATGGCGATTTCCGCCGCCTTCTCATGGGGAAAATGGAACTCTCCAGTGGAAATGCAGCAAAATGCAATGCTATTTACATTGTTTTGCTCCGCAAGCTCCAAGCAGGAGCGGTAGCAGGAGGCCAATAACTGCTGATCTCTCTGGGTGAGCCGGCCGCTTACAATGGGTCCAACGGTGTGCAGCACATAGCGGCAGGGCAGATTAAAACCAGGGGTAATTTTTGCCTTTCCGGTTTCTTCTTCATGCCCTTGCCGCTGCATCAATTTCCCGCAGGCCAGCCGGAGCTGCACACCGGCATAGGTATGGATGGCATTGTCAATACATCCGTGGCAGGGGGCAAAACACCCCAGCATTTGGCTATTCGCCGCATTGACGATGGCATCGCAACGCAGAGTGGTAATATCTCCCTGCCAGAGATAAATTCCTTCCTGTACTGGTTGCAGATCGGCTAGCTGGGTAATTCCCTTTCGCCGGGTTTCCTCCTGCAGATAAGCGTCCTGTACCTTTAAAAAATCCGGGCTCACCGGTTGGAGCGTCCGGATATTAAACAAAGAGCGAAGCAGACGCTTTTGATTGGCTTCATCCTCTGGAATTTCCATTCCCCGGTATTTTGGCTGTTCTTCCAACAATTTCCCGATCAAATACAGCCGTCTTTCCTTCTGTGTCATGTTGCGTCCTCCCGTATCACTGCTTGCTGGGGGCAAACTTCCATACAGTTCCCGCAGTGCAGACAATGTTGTTGTTCAATGACTGCCGGAATGGCAGAAAAATCAATGCAATTTTGAGGACAGACCGCTTCACAAGCACGGCAGCCGGTGCAGGCGCCGGTAATCAAATAGCCTTCCGGTTTTGTCTCTGCCTGTCCAAACGAAAAGGAGAACCGTTCTATGGGCTTTTTGGACAGGTCAAACCATTCGCCCCTTCCCTGATAAAGCAAAAATACTGTCAACGCTTTTTGAGACGCAACCGTGGGATAAATTTCGTTCATATAAGGGTTCTTTTGAAACAGCCGGGGCAGCCAATCGCTGCCAAGTTCCTTCACCTTCCCCCGTACCGACACCGCCACACAGGACATCGTGTCTTCGCCCTTCATGCCGGTCAGCGCCAAAAAGCCGGTTTCTTTCAACCGATGATAAAACCCCTTACCTTTGGCGGTGAGGAAATACAACCCCTTTTCATCGGCATCCATCAAATCAATGGCGCAGGTCACAGGCAATCCCTCCGAATCGGTGGTGGCAACGACCGTGGTGTGGATTTCCTGCTGCAAATATTTGAAAACTTCTGTTGCGGTCATTTTCCGTGCACCTCCTCTGTGTTTATCATAACACGAAGAGCAACAACTGTACAGTACGCACTTTATTGTGAGCTAGTTACCAAATGGAAACCATTTTGTTGCAGTGCAGACAATGCTTATTCAAGCAGAAAACAGGCTCAGACCCCAATCACAGGCATTCTTTGGCTCCACCTTCTGCAAAGCATCCTCCGCCTTGACTTTGCCTGTCTGCCTCATTATACTAATCCTGTAACCTTTTTGAAAAGAAAACGCCGTTACATGCTGCTCTCACCAAAAGAAAGTCATTGCCTCTTGGGAAACATAAAACAAAGGAAACTATGTTATGAAACGGAAATTGATTATCTGGGGATCTGCCGTTTTGGCCATACTCCTTGCCACAGCAATCCTTTTCTTTGCCCTGATCTGGAACGGGGTCATTTTGCTGAACAATCCTTCCATGGAAAGATACCCGGTGCGAGGTGTGGATGTTTCCTCCTACCAAGGAGAAATTGACTGGGACACCCTAGCCTCTCAAAACATCTCCTTTGCCTTTATCAAAGCCACCGAAGGGAGCTCCTATGTGGACCCCTATTTTGCGGAGAACTATCAGCAGGCCCAGCAAACCGGTTTGCGAATCGGCGCCTATCACTTTTTCAGCTATGACAGCAGCGGTGAAACCCAAGCGGACCATTTTATCGCCACCGTCTCCCCCGTTGAAACCATGCTGCCTCCCGTCATTGATCTAGAGTTTTACGGGGATAAAGAAGCGAACCCTCCCAGTCCGGAAACCGTCCGTCCTCAGCTGGACATTCTGTTGGAGCGGTTGGAAGAGCATTACGGCAGGAAGCCCATTCTTTATGCCACCGAAAAATCCTACGCCCTCTATCTGGCCGGGGCTTATTCGGAATACGACATTTGGATTCGAAATGTCGTCACCAACCCATCCCTTTCCGATGGCAGAGACTGGACCTTTTGGCAGTACACCAACCGGGCCAAACTGGAAGGCTACCGGGGAGAAGAACCTTACATCGACCTCAATGTGTTCCGAGGCACCCCGGAGGAATTCCAAACCTATCCCAGCCTGCCGTAACGGCCTTACCCCATAGAACCCTTTCCAATACAACTGCAAAAACCGTTTTTGTTTTCATTTCCTTTCGCCGGGATTTTCCCGGCTTTTTCATTTGCAAATTCTGCTTTCCTGTAGATTGCCCTAAACAACAGCCTTTCAGCGCTGCTCCTTCAACTCCCACTCAGCGCGCCCAATAAATCCTCGAATTTTGGCGTTTTTTCTTGCTTTTCTTTTGCTGATGTTTTAAAATGAAAGCAACTTGTTTTGCAAAAGCCTTTGTTTTCAAAATCGGGAAACCTAGTACGGCCCTGCGCCTTTTTGCAAACAAAAAAGAGAAAAAGGAAGTCGATGTTATGGAGCGATTATTTAAACTCAAACAAAACGGAACCACCATCGGCAAAGAGGTGATGGCTGGTTTAACCACCTTCTTTGCCATGGCCTACATCATTGCCATTAACCCGAAAGTGTTAAGCGAATCGGGCATGGAATGGGGCGCTGTATTCTTAGCCACCATCATTTCTGCAGTAGTGGGCACCCTGGTGATGGGCTTAGTGGCCAACGTCCCTTACGCGTTGGCTCCCGGCATGGGGCTGAACGCCTTCTTTGTTTACACTGTCTGCTTCACTCTGGGATTTACCTGGCAACAGGCTTTGTCCATGGTATTTATCTGCGGGTTAATCAACATTCTCATCACCGTGACCAAAATACGAAAATACATCATCAAGGCCATTCCCCACAGCCTGCAAAACGCCATCAGCGGCGGCATTGGAATCTATGTAGCTTATATCGGTTTGCTGAACGTAGACCTAATCAACCTGAATTCCGATGTGCCGGCTTTGGCCACCCTGAACCAGCCTTCTTTGTGGCTGTTCCTTATCGGCCTGGTATTGACCATTGTATTGCTGGTCTGCAAGGTGAAAGGCGCCATTCTGATCGGCATTATCGTAACCACCCTGCTGGGCATTCCCATGGGCGTCACAGTAACCACCGATACCATCAGCTTTACCGACGCCTGCAGCCAGCTTCCTTCCACCTTTGGCGCCATCTTTACCAGCCAGGGATTGGGCTCCTTGTTCTCTGATCCCGCCAAGATCCCGCTGGTGCTGGTAACCATTTTCTCCTTCAGCATCTCCGATACCTTCGATACCATCGGCACCTTCATCGGCACCGGACGGCGTACCGGTATTTTCAGCGAAGAGGATGAACGCACAGCGGAAACCTCCCCTGGCTTCAAATCCAAGATGGATAAAGCTCTGTTTGCAGACGCCACCGCCACCTCCATCGGCGCCATTTTCGGCACTTCCAATACCACCACCTATGTGGAAAGCGCCGCAGGGATCGGCGCCGGAGGCCGCACCGGCTTGACCAGCGTTGTAGTAGCTCTCTGCTTTGCCATCAGTTCTTTCCTGGCGACTTTCGTCAGCGCCATTCCCTTTGCCGCCACTGCCCCGGCCTTAGTGGTGGTTGGTATTATGATGATCTCTGCCTTCAAAGAAATCCAATGGAACGACTTCAGCGAAGCAGTTCCTGCCTTTTTTACCGGCATCTTTATGGCCCTCTGCTACAGCATTTCCTACGGCATTGCGGCTGGATTTATCTTCTATTGCATTACAAAAATCTGCAAAAAACAAGCCAAGAACGTTCATCCCATCCTTTGGATTGTCACGGCTTTGTTTATTTTGAATTTTGTGCTGCTGACCTTCCTATAAAATCAGCGTTCAAAATATTTCGTTCTTTCTGTGCCCGGCCTTTTTGTCGGGCATGTTTTTTCGCAGAATCAACCAAGGAAACGGAGATGCTTTTGTGACAGGTCTGCTCAACAAATTACTGGGGTTTCTAAAGGGAGAAACGGTGCTCTGCGCCGCCGTGGTACTGGCGGTAATCTCCGTCTTTCTGGTGCCTCCCAGCTGGGATTATGTTGGTTACATCGACTGGGATACCTTAGCGCTGCTGTTCAGTTTAATGGCGGTAATGAAGGGATTTCAGCAGGCAGGCGTTTTCGTCAGCCTAGGCAGCCGCCTGCTAGGCCGAGTCAGCACCACCCGAACCATGCTGTTGGTGCTGGTGTTCCTCCCCTTTGTACTGAGTATGGTTATGACCAACGACGTATCCCTGATTACCTTTGTGCCCTTTGGCATGGTAGTGCTGAAAATGGCGGGGCAGGAATCCCTGATGATCCCCATGGTTGTGCTGCAAACTGTGGCCGCCAACCTGGGCAGTATGCTCACTCCTATGGGCAATCCTCAAAACCTTTATCTCTACGCTCAATCCGGCATGGGATTTTTCCAGTTTTGCCAGTTAATGCTTCCTTACGTGTTGCTTTCCGGAATCTGTTTGGCGGCAATGATTTTATTTTGCCGGTCACAACCGGTACAGGTGGCCTCCTTGGAGCACAAGGTGCAAAATCCCAAAGAAGTTATCTGGTGCTGTGTGGGCTTTGTTCTTTGTCTGCTGGGACTGTTCAACCTGATTCCGCCTTTGGCCATTGCCGCAGTGACCGCTGTCTTTCTGCTGATCTTCAATCGTCCTTTACTGGCCAAAGTAGACTACTCTCTGCTGCTCACCTTTATCGCCTTTTTCGTCTTTATCGGCAACGTGGGAGCTATGGAGGGATTTCAATCCTTCCTCACCTCCATCCTCTCCGGCTACGAAGAGATTGTCTCAGTGCTGGCCAGCCAGATCATCAGCAATGTGCCGGCTGCCTTGCTTCTATCCGGATTCAGCCAGCAATGGTCGGGACTAATTGTAGGCTGTAACCTAGGCGGATTAGGAACCCTGATTGCTTCCATGGCCAGCCTCATCTCCTATAAGCAGGTGGCGCGGGAGTATCCTGAGAAAAAGGGAAAATACTTTTTGTGGTTTACTCTGTGCAATGTGGGAATGCTGGCAATCCTGCTGCTGGAAAGCTGGCTGTTAGGGCAATTTTAAAACAAATAAAATGGGCTGTTACCGGATTTTTCCCGATAACAGCCTTTTTGCATATTAGGATTGCTGCACTTTTTCTTTTTCCTGAATTTCAATCTGCCGCGCAATAAACGGCGCCACCTGATCCCGCTGAATATCCAGTACCAAAGCAAATTCATCGTGAATCATCTGCTCTGCCTGACGCAGGGCATTTTCATCTGCCGCATGGAATTTCCGTCCCGACGCCTCGATCTCCTGCTTTTTTTCATACAGCGTTTTAATCATCTTTACCAGCTTTTTCCGATCCCCAGTGGAAAGAACTTCCTTCCAGGTATCACTGCGCTGCCGGTCATCGGCAATCCATTTGGTTTCCTGGCTTGGGATTTCCCGGATCAGCTGATAAATCTCTTCCGGGCTGAGAATCTGCCGCATCTTCCCCATCAATTTGGGGTTATCCGATGGAACATAGATTACGGAGCTGGCGTCATAAATGGGCTGAAGCAGATAATAGTTGCGCCGTGTGCCGTGAAACACCTCTTCCTTCTCCTGGCACACCCGGCAAACCTGGTTGCCGTACAGCAACATGGAACCCGTTTGAATCATGGAAAACCGCCCCTTTCTAAAAAAAGAAACGTGCCGTTTTCCGCAACAGGCATCTGTCGCAAAAGAAGAGCGGCACGTTGTTTAATTCTAGTTTATCACAAATTGGCAAGATTTTCAAAGGGCATTTTCCACAAATCCCTGCAGGGCATTTTTGTGAAATTCCCAGGAAAACGGTTAGATCTCATCCTGATTGTTAATGACCAGCACATCTCCACTGTACACAGTAACCTTTCCGTTGGGAATAATGGTTTGATCTCCCCGGCGGATCAGCACCACCAGGGAATCAGGTGCAAAGTGGCATTCCCGCAAAGGTTTCCCACAGAAGGGGTGGCTTGGACTTAGGCGCAGCTCGCTGAGATGCACCTTCCCTGCTTGAGAAAATGCGGCGGCACTGATAACCACAACATCCCCGGGAGTGAGGATGGTGTCCCCACGGGGGACAATGGTTTCCCCATCCCGGATCACCATAGCCAGCAGAGTGTCCGGCAGAATCTGCACATCCTTCACCATCTTATTGGCCCAAGGATGACGCAGGGTGATGTTGAGCTGGATAAACTGCACCTCTGTTTCGTCGGTGTAGTCGGTGAAGGTTTTCAGCACGTTTCCTTCCTGGTCAATCATCTTCAACTTTTTCGCCATGAAGGGCAGCAAGCTTCCCTGAATGGAGATGGAGAGCAGCACCACGCAGAACACCGTATTAAACAGGCTGTCCTGAAGGGAGGGATCGCTGGCCAAAACCGTCAGAGAAAATGCAATGGAAGCGGCGCCTCGCAGTCCGCTAAACGCCACCAAGGCCTGCTGCCTGAGCTTGCAGCGGAAGGGGGTCAACAGCAGCCCCACCACAATCGGTCGGGCAATCAGGGTGAGAAAAACCACCACTAACACCGCCGGAAGAACCCAACCCAGCATCTGGGAAGGGGTTACTAACAAGCCCAGCATAAAGAACAGGAGCATCTGCATGAGACTGGTGAAGCCATCGAAGAAATTCACCAGGGTCTTTTTGTCCGGGATACTGCTGTTGCCCAGGATAATGCCGGTGAGATAAACGCTTAAGAAGCCATTCCCACCCAACACCTGGGGCAAAGCGTAAGCCAACAAGGCCACCGAGAAGACAAAGAGCATATAGTTGTTGGCGGTTTTAAATCGGTAATGCCGCATAACAAACACCGCCGCCAACGCAATGGCAACACCCAGCAAAATGCCAAACACCAGCTGAGAAATCACCAACCAAACGATTTCTCCCATATTTCCTTCCCGGCTGCGGATGGAAATCAGGATTACGGTAAGCATATAGGCAAAGGGGTCATTGGAACCGCTTTCGATTTCCAGCATAGAAGCGGTTCCATATTTTAAGTTCAGCCGCCGGGAACGAAGAATGGAAAACACGCTGGCCGCATCGGTAGACGCCAACACGGATCCCAACAGCAAGCCGGTCAGCAGGTCCATCTTTAGTACCAACCAACAAAAAATTCCGCACAGTCCTGCGGTCAGCAATGTACCGGCACTGGATAAAACGATGGAAGGCACCGCCACTGGTTTCGCTTCCTTCCAATTGGTGCCAAAACCGCCATAGAACATAATAAACAGCAAGGCCACGCTGCTGATCTGTTCCGTCAAAGCGAAATCGCTAAATTCAATGCCAAAGATACCGTCGCAGCCAAACAACATCCCCATGGCAATAAACCCCAGCAGCACCGGTACGCCAAATCGGCTGCTGAGTTTGCTGCACAAAATACAAGCTAAAATCACCACGGAGCCAATGAGCAACAATTGTGCCACCCTATCCCTCCTTGAATGCAAACAAAATCTATGGCGTATGAAGGGTTATTTCTTTTCTTTCCCGGTAATGGATTCCACCTGAATTTTCCAAATCCCGGTGCGGGAAAGAAGCCGGTTCGTTTCTTCTTGGTATCCGTCCATGGCAGAAGCGGCATACCGTTGGCAGATTCGTTTCAAAGCCAGCCGCTTCTCCTCCTCTTGGGTCACCGGATACGCTGTGCCAAAGACAAGGGCGGATTGATACCGGGTGGTGTATTGCTCCGGAATAGGCTCCACACCAGTGACAAAGGAAAGGCAGACTTTGGAGTTAACAGCCAAACAATCCAGCTTCTTTCCTTCCAATGCGCAGTGAAAGTAAAAGCAATTTCCCTCCCGCGCAGGAGAGATGGGCACCTGATAAGGTTCCCCTTCTGGTGTCACCAAACCCAGGCATGCAAAGGGAGCAGCATCCGCCACCTGCCAGGCAAATTCTTCCGTTTGTTCACGATCTTTTCTTCTCAATGTAAAATCACAACCTTATATTACAAATAGTATTGTTCTTCATCTTCCTGCTGGGCCTGCTGCTGCACCAATTCCAAAAACAGCTGCGCCGCCGGATTGGTGATTTCCTTTTGATAGGCCATGACGTAACTCAGTCCGGTTTCCACTCCGCCAATGGGAATTAAGGAAAACTCCTGTGCGGAATACATCCGGGCAACCTGGGCAGGCAAAATAGTCATGCCCAAACCGGCCCGCACTCCCATGAGCAGTGTTTTCACCGTATCGTAGCAGTTCATCACCGGCGGGGATAGATGCAGGGAGCGGAACAAATCCATGATCTCCATATACAAAATGGGGCTCTCTCCCTCAGATAACAGAATAAACTTTTCTTCCGCCAGTTTCCGCAGGTCCGCCTCCCCTTCCGGCTGGGTTTGGGTCTTTTTGACCACCAGGCAAAGATGGTCCTGATGGGTGAGGATGGAACAAATCTCCTCCCGCTCCGGCAACATATCCCGAAGCATGAAGTGAAAGTCGTAGGAAGTGTCGCTGAGCAGCTGGTTGTCCCGTCCCCCTAATTCGGTAATGTCTACCGTAATGCCGGGATATTCCGCCACAAACAGTTCCAAACAATGTTGTGCGAACCAACCGGATACCGCATCGATGGTAATGGCGATCCGTCCCTTGCTGCCCTGCTGCATTTGACGGATCTGCATCTCTGCTTTGCGGATAGCCTCCACTGCTTCCTTGGCATAAGAGAGAAAGGCGCTGCCTTCCCGGGTTAGCTGCACATCCCGCCGGGATCGAAGAAAAAGTTTGACATTCAGTTCTTTTTCCAATTCTCCGATGTAACGGCTGACGGTGGATTGGGAGAGAAAATTCTGCCGGGCTGCTTCGGAAAAGTTCAAGGTCCGGGCCACCGCCAAAAAGCTGTTGAGCTGATTCAGATCCACTTGTCTTACCTCCATTTCTGAATCAGTTTATGCAGTTTCCGGATAAATCCAGCGGTTGCAGGGAAAAAAACGCATTATCCCCCGGATTGACACCCGGCTTCTGCTTTTGTATAATTTGATTATAGCATAACGATATGCAGTTTTCAAATAATATTTGCCGAAATTTTCCCGGTTTCACTTGATTTTCAAAATTTTTACAAAAATTTGCACCAATCGCGGCAGCACATCTGCCGAATTCCAAAGGGAGGATGCAGTATGAAAGAATCCATTGTCATCACCGGAATGGGGGCCGTAACCCCTTTGGGACTGGGCGTCCGGGCCTTTTGGAAGGGGCTGGTGGAAGGAAAATCCGGCATCAGCACCATCCACTCCTTCGATTCCAGCGAATTGGCAGTGCAGATTGCCGGAGAGGTCAAGGACTTCAATCCCGGGGATCATATGCCCATTGACCTGGTGCGGAAAACGGACCCCTTCATGCAATTTGCCTACATCGCTGCCGAAGAAGCTCTTCGGGACAGCAAACTAACGGTGGAACCGGAAAACACCGGTATCACCATGGGCACTGCGATGAGTGGTATCGCCACCATCGCCTACACCCAGGAAGCTTTGACCGGTGCTTCCCACAAAAAGGTGGGGCCTCGGTTCATCCCCAAAATTTTGGGAAACATTGCCGCTGCCCACATCGCCATCACCCACAATATCCAAGGGCCCAGCTTAACGGTAAGCACTGCCTGCGCTTCCGGAGGGGATGCCATCTCCGCTGCTGCCGACTGTATCCGTTTAGGGCGGGCAGAAGTGATGCTGGCAGTGGGAGCGGAATCGGTGCTCTGCCCCTTGGTGGTATACAGCTTAGCCAATGCCAAAGCCCTTTCCCGACACAACGACGATCCGGCACATGCCAGCCGGCCATTTGACGCATTGCGGGATGGCTTCGTCATCGGAGAAGGCGGCGGCGCTCTGGTGCTGGAAACCGAATCCCACGCCTTGAAGCGGGGCGCCACCATCTATGCCCGGTTGATGGGCTGCGGCAACGGCTGCGATGCCTATCACATTACCGCTCCTCAACCGGAGGGATTGGGAGCCGCCCGATGTATGGAGTTAGCGCTGAAAGACGCCGGATTGAAGCCGGAACAGATCGGTTACATCAACGCCCATGGCACCGCCACTCCCAAGGGAGACGCGGCGGAAACTCTGGCAGTCAAGCGGGTGTTTGGGGACCATGTCCCTCTGGTCAGCTCCACCAAAGGCGCCACCGGCCACATGATGGGAGCCGGCGGCATTACCGAACTCATTGCCTGCATTCAGGCCATCCGCACCGACATCCTCCCTCCCACCATCAACCTGGAGCACCCCGATCCGGATTGCGATCTGGACTACATCCCTCTCCACAGCCGGAAGCAGCATATCGACTACGCCATGTCCAATGCGTTTGGCTTTGGAGGCCAAAATTCCAGCGTTATTGTAGGTCGCTGGAACCCTTGAAAGAAGGTTTATCCATGAATATCATTCCCTACCACCGCCGGGCCAACTACTACGAGACCGACCAAATGAGCATCGTGCATCACACCAACTATATCCGCTATTTCGAGGAGGCAAGAATTGACTTTATGCGGCAAATCGGCTGCGACTGCCGCAAGCTGGAAGAAATGGGAGCCATTATTCCCGTGGTAGACGCTTACGCCCGATACCATAAATCCCTTCACTTTGACGAAGAGTTTCAGGTGAATATCCGTTTAGAAAAATTCAACGGTTCTCGGATGGAATTTTCCTATGAAATCCGCTTCCCGGACACCGGAGAGCTGGCAGTATCCGGCCATACCTCCCATTGTTTTGTGGATGAACAGCAAAAACCTTTTTCGGTAAAGCACCGCTTTCCGGAAATTTACCGGCGGATGATGTCTGCCCTGTCCCCTCAGCCAGTGACGGCGTGAGGAGTAAAAATGAGGCTGCCCTTTTGCAGTCTTATTTTTCATCCTAGTTGTTCACATTTTATCAATTTTTATTCATAATTCGATTTTAATGTTGCTTTTTATAAGGAGTAATTGCTATGTTGCTGTACAAGAATTTTTGCGAAGAATCTTTGGATCAAAACGGAACCATCCAGGAGTTTTTCCTGAAGTATCCGGAAAACTTCAACTTTGGTTACCACGTAGTGGACGTGCTGGGAAAGGAAAATCCCCACGGCCTGGCAGTCATGTGGTGTAACACTGCCGGCGAAGAAAAACACCTCACCTACCGAGAGATCATGGAGTTAAGCAACCGAGCCGCCAACGCCTTCGCCGCCCGGGGAATCCGCAAAGGCGACCGCGTTCTGGTCATCCTCAAACGCAACTGGGAATACTGGTATGTGGCCCCTGCGCTCCACAAATTGGGAGCTGTAATGATCCCCGCCACCCATCTGCTCACGGTGGATGATTTGGTGTACCGCATAGGCAAAGCAGACATCACGGCGGCGATCGTCACTCCCGAAGGCGACACCCTCCAAGATCTGCAATCGGCTCAACAGCGCTGCCCTCAGCTGCACACTATCTTTGTACCCCGAAAATCAGTAGAAGGCTGCATCAACCTGGAAGAAGCTCTGGCTGCTGCTTCCCCGGTGCTGGAACGGGTGGAAACCAAAGTCACCGACCCTATGATGATCTACTTTACCTCCGGCACTACCGGTTACCCTAAAGCTGTCATTCACAATTTCACCTATCCTCTCTCCCACATCATCACCGCTCGGTACTGGCATGGTGTGGTGGAAGGAGGACTGCATCTGACGGTTGCGGAAACCGGCTGGGCAAAAGCCAGCTGGGGCAAACTTTACGGACAATGGCTCTGCGGCAGTGGCGTGATGGTATATGACTTCGATGTCTTTTCTCCCGGAAAGCTGCTTCGGGTCATGGAAAAATATCGGATCACCACCTTCTGCGCCCCGCCCACCGTTTACCGTTACTTTGTTAAGAAAGGGATGCATCGCTATGATCTTTCCGCGTTGCAGCACCTCTCCACTGCCGGAGAAAGCCTCAGTACCCCCATCTTCCGCAAAGTGGAACAGCAAACCGGCCTGCACCTGATGGAGGGCTTTGGACAAACGGAAACCGCCCTAATTCTGGCCAACTTCCAAGGTACCGCCTCCAAACCCGGTTCCATGGGCAAGCCATCCCCCATGTACCAGGTACGGCTGCTCAAGGAGGACGGCAGTTTTGCCGGAGTGGATGAACCGGGCGAAGTAGTGGTGATCCCCCCGGAAAGCGGAATGGAATACGGCATTTTTACCGGATACTGCCAGGATGAAACCCTTTACCAGAATGTTTGGCGAGAAGGGGTCTATCATACTGGAGATACCGCCACCATGGATCAAGATGGCTATTACTGGTACATCGGCCGGGTAGATGATCTGATTAAAACCAAGGGATTCCGAGTAGGTCCCTTTGAGGTGGAGAATGTGCTGATGGAGCATCCTGCGGTGCTGGAATGCGCTGTCATCGGAGTGCCGGATGAGGACCGGGGACAGGCCATCAAAGCAGTGGTTTCTTTGGCGGCTGGGTATGAACCCTCACCAGAGCTTTCGAAGGAAATCCGCGATTACTGCAACCACCGCATGGCCTCCTACAAGTGGATTCAAATTTTGGAATTCAACAACGAAATGCCCAAAACCATCAGCGGTAAAATTCGACGGACCCAGTTGCGCCAAGCTTAAAAAGAATTGGGAATTTGACAACCAAACCTCCGCAACCTATAATGAAAGCAAACTTACGACTGGGAGGTAGCATCATGCATATTGCAGCTGATCTAACGGAACTCATTGGAAACACCCCTTTACTTGATCTTACCAAGTATCAACGCACCCCGCTTCCAGCTACCCTGTTGGGCAAGCTGGAACGGTTTAATCCTGCGGGAAGCGTTAAGGACCGGGTGGCTCTGGCAATGCTGAACGATGCCGAGGAAAAAGGACTGCTCAAACCTGGAGCGGTCATTATTGAGCCTACCAGCGGCAACACCGGCATTGGTTTAGCGGCCATTGCAGCAGTGCGAGGCTACCGGTTAATCCTCACTATGCCGGACACCATGAGTGTGGAACGGCGGAATCTGCTGAAGGCCTACGGAGCAGAACTGGTACTCACTCCAGGAAGCAAAGGAATGACCGGCGCCATTGAAAAAGCCAATGAACTAGCCGCCTCCATCCCCGGCAGCTTTATCCCGGGACAATTCACCAACCCTGCCAACCCAGAAGCTCACCGTCACACCACCGGCCCGGAAATTTATCGAGATACCGACGGCATGGTGGACATCTTCGTGGCTGGTGTGGGCACCGGCGGCACCTTAACCGGCGTGGGAGAATACCTGAAAGGTCAAAACCCCCGAATCCAGATTGTCGGCGTAGAACCTGCCGGCTCCCCAGTGCTGACCCAAGGCAAAAGCGGTCCCCATGGACTCCAAGGAATTGGCGCCGGATTTGTGCCGGAAATCCTCAACACGAAAATTTACGACGAGATTATCCCGGTGACCGACCAAGACGCGTACTCCACTGGACGGATGCTGGCCAAAAACACCGGTATGCTGGTGGGGATCACCTCGGCGGCGGCGGTATGGGCAGCAACCCAGCTAGCCAACCGTCCCGAAAACCAAGGCAAAATGATCGTCGCCTTGCTGCCGGATACCGGTGACCGTTATCTCTCCACCCCCATGTTTGCCGAATAAAGAAGCAAAGACCCCGAAGGATTTTCCCTCGAGGCCTTTCTTTTAATCGCCTTCGCCGCCGAACATCTCAAACAGTTCGCCGAACATACTGCTCTTTTTCTTCTTTTTGGGATAATATCCATCGTCCCGGCGATCCTTATCCTTGTGGTAATCCCGGTCGTAGTCGCGGGAACGGTCGTAATCCCGGGGGCGGTCATATTCCCGGTCGTAATCCCGCTCAATCTCCTTGGCCCGCTGGATGATTTTATCCAGTTCCCCCCGATCCAGCCAAATCCCACGGCACTGGGGGCAGTAGTCGATCTCCACCCCATGCTTTTCGCTCATCAGCAAGGTTACATCTTTACAGACTGGGCATTTCATGACAGTTTCCTCCTTGTTGCTTAGATTTGCACAAAACGGCTGCTTGATTGGGGCTATTGTAGCATATTCAAAGAGTTGCCGTCAAGGATATTGAACAGATATTCGGAATTTGTTCATTTTTATTTCTGAACGCAAAAAAAGCGCCGGTATTCCCGGCGCATCAAAAGACAGGTTTTTAGTCCGAACTCCATCCACGCATGGTGTCACTCACGGCGGAACAGAAATCCCCGGAACCGAGCGTACCACCGCAGGCGTTTCCAATGGAGGGGAACCAGCTTCGCCTGGGCGGCTTCGGTGTCCAGAAGGACCAAGCCCAGAGAGAAGGCCAAGGGCAGGAGGACGAACAGTGCCGCATCCATGCCAAACACCAGCCACAGCAAAAAGCTCACTGCCGCCCCCAGGTGGAAACTCAACAGAGTACAGCCAAAAAATTTCGCTTTTGCCTTCTGCTGCTGATTATGGTAAACCAATACTTCGGTGGAAGCGGAAACGAACTGTCGAAAATTATTGGTGGAGAAGATACTGGAGCAGGCAAAACCCTTGGCGCCGGAGTAGCAGTTCCACTGAAAGGCCGTGGCGAAAAACAGGGGGTACATTCCCAGAATGGGACTTGTGCCATCAGGAAGCAGGCTGAGAATTACCACCGCCAAAGCATCGATGCCGATGCTGACCAACCGCATTTGATTGGGGTATTTTTTGTTCAGGCAAACGGTCAAGAAAATGGCCCCGGCAAAGAGCAGTGCGCCTCCTACCCGAAGCAGCACCTGAAGCCAGTCGCCACCCAGCAGGCTGGTAACGATATAAATCAGGTTGGCAGTTTGGGCGGAACCAAAGAAGGCGGAAAAGCAGAGGATGGAGTAAACTCCCAGCATCCCTCCCACCAAGGACATCCCGTAATGGATGACGCCGTCATACCGATTGCTTGCCTTCACTGTGCCCATCTCCTGTTCCATTGCCATAAAGCGAACCTGTCATCAAGTTCTGACAAATTCTATTATAATCCTTTCGGCAAATTTCACAAGAGGAAAACAGCCCAAAACCCCTTCCCTCTCCCGGGAAAATTCGTGAAAAATTCCAAACAAGGGCAATGGAGCGGCGACCGGGCCGAAACAGGACAAAAGAAAACCGCCAGCCCGATTACTCAGACTGACGGTGGTGGATTTTTGCGTTTCGGCTTAGCTCATTAGCGCTGACCGCTGTGCTTGCCGCTGCGTCCCCGAACAACGACTAACACAACGATGGCAGCTGCTGCCACCACCAGCACCACAGTCAGCGCCAGCAGGGGGACCTGATCCCCGGTCTGCGGAACGCCGGATGGTTCACTGGGAGTGGAAGGTTCAGAGGTTTCCGGCGGCGGCGGAGCAAAGGTATTCAAGAAACTCAGCTCTGCCACTTTCTCGTCGGGATTGTCATCCCGGCTGGCGTAGACCTGATAGGTCAAACCGCCGTTGTCTGCATTGGTGACTTGGATGACCACGGTATACACCGCATCATCGTAGGTCATATACTCTGTGCTGCCAGCTGTTTGGGTGACGGTATAAACATAGTCCCCCGGCTCAGTGTAATGGAAGCCCGTGAAAGCTGCTTGGGAATCACCAGCCATTTGCAGTTCGGTCTGTTCCGGCATGGGAAGATCCTTCCCCATTTCGGGACCGGGCGCAATGGTTACGGTAAACATTTCGTCGCTGTCACCATTCAGCTCCAGATTGACCGGCAGTGTCGCCGTGCACTGGTACGCAGCCTCCTGTGCGTGGGCCTGAACAGGCATCAGCAAAAGGGCCGCGAGCAGCACGGGAAGGACCAGCAATCCACTTAGTTTCCGTATCGCTTGATTCATCGTTTCAGGTACCTCCTTTGATGGACTTCAGGGGGACGGCAGCGCCCCGGCTTTGGTCCACATATGTCAGCTCATGCGATCCAGCCGCCCAAAGATGACCACACGTCCATTGGTTTCTGCTGTGGCGCAGGTGGATAGGCCGATGACCTTATCCCCCGGCTGGACGCCGATGTAACGGCTCTGCACCGCGATCTCATCCACGTAATTGAGCAGTTCGCTGACATCCCCCTGGGGCTGAGCCTTGGGGTTGTAGATCATGCTGTCAAAAGCGTCCACCTGGACACAGGCAAAAATCTCAATGCTGTAGGTGGCGTCCGGCAGATAAAGAGTGCCGCTGGGATGCGAGTCGAAATAATCAGCGTTGACGAATTCTACCACGTCGCCGAACATACCTCCGTTGTCCATATGGTGGCCGTAGACCAGAGTGTAGGAATCGGAGAGATCCCGGCTGTTGTCACTGTCCAGGAAGATGGACCCGGACAGGGAGAAGTCGCCGTAGATGTCCTTATTCACGTACTCCATGTCGTCCTCTCCAATGACCACGGGGTAATCGATGTGGGTGTCGTCGATGGTCAGCCAAGCGCAGACGTCGGGGTTGATGAGAGCCAGCTCATTCAAGGTGGGGTTGGAGTCCGGATCTCCCCCGGCGGCGGGCTTGTACTGCAGCAGATCACTGGAAAGGAAGGCGCCATTGTAGACCATAGCCGTATCCCAGAGGGAATAGCCGCCATAGAGCAGCATGAGGAGAATCAATGCCGCCGCAAAGATGGTGACCATGCGGTCGCCGAAGCGGGCCAGTTTGGCTGCGGTATGCAAGGGTGGTGCCTCCTTTCAGGCAGTGGGGTCTTCAGGCTTGCCAGCCTGCTTGGCGGGCTTTGCCAGCCCGGAAGGTGGTGAAATCGGTTTAAAACTAATGGGAGAAAAGGCTAGAAATTAGTCTTCTTTGGCGTGACGCTTACGCAGGAAGATGAAGCAGCCGGCAGCAGCGATCACAACCAGAACGGCGTAAGGAGCGATGTCCATCATAATGCCGGTGGGGGATACGCTATCGCGATTGTTGGTAACGGTAACGGCGTTGGTACCATCAGTAATTGTGCCACTAGCTTCTTTTGTATTGGAAGAGCTCGCGGTAGCACCTACATAAGAAGTTTCATAACCATCTGCATCAGTTTCGGTAATGGTGTAATCAGTACCTACCGGCAGACCAGTGATAGTAATGGTTTGACCATCCTTAATCGCTTCATCAAGTCTAATGGGATTAGCAGTAGACTGAGAAGTTCCAGCAGCATCACCAATTTTGACAGTCACAGAAGAAGTTTCGCTATCAGTTAAATCAATAGTAAAACTGAACATCTCATCCTTATCGCCCATTGCGCCAGTTACTGCTTTAGTTACAGTTAATTGAGTAGTAGCATAAGCATTTTCATAACCCGCGCTTTTTGCGCTGGTATCAGTATACGTGCCATCCGCATCAGGAACATTATTAACATCAGTAACAAGTTTGTAATCATAAATTACCAATTTTGCATTGGAAGGAATTGCTCCACCATCTTCGTCGTCATAATTTTCCCAGCCAACATAAACATCCAAGTAACGAGTATCGCTGTCGCTAGCGGAAAGAGAAGTGGAAGCGGAGTCATCACGAGTAATCATGTAACGATATACACCGGGATGAGAAAAAGTAACGCCAGAAAAATCTACAGTTACCGGTTCAGTATACACATTACCAACTGGTGCCGGGTCGCCATCGAATTTCACAGGCTGAATAGTCGGGGAGCCTACACCAACTTCAGCAATAGTATCCTCAGGGATTGTGAAGCCAGTAGTAGAAACTGTATAGCTAATAGCTACGTCCGGGAGGCCTGCACCAGAAGCACCGCTCATATCGAGGGTCTGATTAAAAGTGACACTGTCAACTGCTTCAATAGGAGCAGCCGAAGTCGGCACGACTGCCAAAGTAGTGGCCAGCATAGCGGTAGCCACGAAGGTCGCCGCGATGCGGCCGATGGATTTACGTGTTAATTTCATGCTCTTTTCTTCCTTTCTTGTTATCGGAATCATATTTCACAAAGGCAGGGACGCCAATGCAACGAATGGATTTGCGGCCTTAAATATCCGACCGCCGGACCACGGTGATCACCTTGCCCTTGACCTCGCTTTGGCTCACAGGGCCAAAATACCGGCTGTCCCGGGCGCCTTCCCGATAGTCGCAGAGAATGAAGTACTCGTCTTCCGCCAAGGTCAGGGGATAGGTTGGACCGTTGTCGTATTTGGGTGTGGTGTAGTAAATGTCGCTTTCCAGCACCGTGCTTCCGTTAATCACCAGAGTGGCTTGATCGGTGACCTGAACGGTATCGCCGCCCTGGGCCACGATCCGCCCCACGTACTGCTGACCGTTTTTCTCGAACACCATCACATCGCCGGTGACGTAATCGTCCGCCAAGCGGTAGTAGAGCAACAGGTCGCCGGCAGAAATCCGCGGGGACATATCGTCGTTCTCCATAGGGGTGATGCCGAAGAAGTAAGCCAGAAGGATCACCAACAGCAGAATGATGGCCACCAGCTTCACGAAGAAGGAGGAGATGCTCTCTGCGTCGGCACAGCGGCGGCGGCGCTGTTTGATGACCTGTTGGGGAGTTAGGGGGGCGGGAGGAGTTTTTTTCCTGCGCCGCCCCCTCCCCCAGTTACAATCGGCAGAACCCGGTTTCCCGGGAGGATTGCCAGTGGGTGGGGCCGCACTACCGGTGGAAGCAGTGGGCTGAGAGGGGTCAAGCATGGGCATCACCACCGCCCTTACTGCCCCTGAGCCTATCCAGTTCCTGATCTTTTTGATCCAGGAGGGCCTGGTAGTAGGCGGCTTGTTCATCGTAGACCTGCTGGTAGAGGTTTTGGAGGGATTCCAGCTTCCGCCAGACGTCCGCTTGGTCTACCCCGCCAAAGGTCTTTTTGCGAAATTTCATTTTAGCCAGCGCCTGGGCGATATCCTGCATAGTATGCATAGGCGATTACTCCCGACGGCGGCGCTGACGGCGCACCAGAATGGTGGCGATCAAGGCGATGCCAGCCAAGCCGGCAGCGGAGATCATGAGGGTGAAGGGGAGGTTGTCCTCGAAGAAACCGGTGGGGGTGCCAACGTTGCGTTCATTGGTAACGATGATGTTGGCGTCGCCGGCTACTGTGTGGGTGGCGTTGCCGTCGTTATCTTTAGATAGCTCTGTCTCGCTAATCTTGTAGACGGTAGTATAGCCATTGCTGTTGCCATCGGTTTCCTTTAAGGTGATCACATCGCCGTCTTTCAGCTTGCTGATGGTGATGGTGTCGCCATCGGCCAGGGTGTAGCCTTCCTGCGTCCACGTTGCAGTTGTACTGCTGCTCAGGGTGGCGTTCGAGTGGTTATTAGAGTTAAACGGCGTTTCATTCACGCTGGTGGTGAAGTGGAAGGGATTGGTGGTGTCGCCCATATTGCCGCCCACGTCCTTGGTGATGGTCACCGTGCGGTAGGGAGCGTAGGTGTTGGTGATGGTGACGGTGGTAGTTGCATCCGCTGTTACCGTTGCAGTGGTGCTCTCTGCATCCTCATCGTCATTATACTTGACGCTGGAGAAGTAATAATCGCCGTCGTCATCGCTATCTGTGTCGATGTCAGGAAGCGATGTTGTGTTTTCCGTTACGGTGTAGGCGCCCAAGGGAAGATTTTTAATGGTCAAACTGTCTGCGCCAGTGATGCTGACAATTGCTGTGCCGTTATTGAAGGTAACGCTATTATTGTCAAAGCTACCGTTTAACGGAGTGCCATCTACCGTGCCTTGAATTTTAAAGGAATACGGCGTATGGTTTTCGGTACCACTCAGCAAACCTGTTACATTCTTTTGAATGACCAAATTTCCAACTTTGACTTGTACAACCGGATCATCATATTCCTTCGTAATCAACTCATCGCCCCAAGTAGTGTGCTTGTAAGTAAGAGTTGCTTCTTTGTTGGAATAGAATCCACCTTGACCAGAATGAGTGCCGGTGTTGGAATCGCCGGTATCGGGATATCGACCACTTTGAGCATATTCAATCATCGCTTCAGTGGTGGGTTTAATAATTGCTGTTACTGTGTACGTATAACCATCTTTTAATTGATAATCATCGTTAAAGTTCAAGCCGAATTTTTTAGTGCTCACATCGTAGAAGGTTGCAAGTTCTCCCGCTGCGATTTCAGCCTGAGTAACATCATTGCCTTCGCTATCGGTTACCTGAATATCAAACTGCGGTTGACCAGCAGAACCCAACACAAATTCCACATCATCGCTTAATGTATCGGTGATCGTTACATTGTAAAAGCCGTTTGTAATAGAACTAGCGATATCATCGAATACACCCGTCAGACTCTCCGCATCCTCAGCAGTATAAACCTTCTTGTTTAGTGCAGTGCTTGTCTGTACAACATTATTTAAATACCCGTATGCTTTATCATAGTTATTTTTCTCAAAGGTACCAATGCCATAAAAGTAATCAACACCAGTTAGCTTTCCGGCTTCCGTTGCTGCATTCTGAGCAAAATTTTGAATAGTATCCCAACTTTGTGCGTAGTAGCTGTCGCCGGGTTCTACACCATTCCCTTTCTGAGAAGTACTCCCCCAGCTATCTGTTAGCGCATAAGTCGGCACACCGTCAGTAAAGAAAATAACACAGGTTGGCGCATTTGGCTTGCTTTGACTATTTAATTCTTCACCAGCTTTTCGAATACCGGATTGCCAGTTTGTTCCTGCAGAATTAGGAATTGTTATTGCGCTAATTATACTCTTTGCCTTTTCTGGCTCCGAATTCCAACTTAATTTTACCTCGGTACCACCAATATTATGATTGTCATAATATTTTTCATAGCTGTTAAACGTCACAATGTCATAAGAAATGGTTCCAAGGTTCTGATTCGCTTCCAGCTTATCGATCAAGCTAGTAGCGGCATCCTTTACAGCCGCAATTTTGCTGATATCTTCGTCTTCACTATCAAAGCCTTCTTCCATACTTGTTGAACGGTCAAGTATCATCAACACATTCAAATCGCTGGTTGAGGTTTCCGTTTGAACCGATCCTGTTACATCCAAACTCAGCTCATAGTAGCCATTATTGGGATCACTTGGATCATCTATTAAGTTCGCTTCCTTATGATAGCCCGGTGCAGGCGCTTCTTTTTTCACATACGTATTCGTAAATACAAAAGAAGTTGTATTCCCTTTCGTCACCAAACCTTCCGAAGAGGTTAAGCCGGAAGTAACCTGACCATTTACGATGCTTGTAGTTTCACTATAATTATACTGATCCAAATCGCCCGGCTGTGTTTCGGTAACACTGTAAGCCCCAGGAGTAACATTCACAGTAGCGCTCCAAGCAGCAGTATCTTGTGTCGTAGCATTTTCTGTGGGAAGGGAAATGATTCCTCCAGCAACATTAAATTGATAAGTACCTGCCGGAATCACAGTGTTTTCATCCACTCCGGTCACTGTTTTTGTAACACGAACTGCACCCTCACTTCCTTCGACCTGGGGATCTTGTGAAAACCCTACGTTGTCAATCAAGTTGCCTACTGTTGAATCATCGCTTTCTGTGTCGCCTGCCGCAAAGAAGAACCGGGTCAAGTACTGTCCTTCCGGAACCTGATAGGTGTCATTATAGTCGTTCCAGCCACCGTTTACCAACCTACCCCACTGGTTTTTATTCAAACCAGATGTCAGCTGCCAAACTGTAACGTCAACCTGCTCACTGCCGTACGTCATGGAAACTGTTGTTCCGCCGGCAGTTCCATCCTGTAAACCGCTACTTTCCGCTTTTGTTACAATAGCATCTACTTGTTCTTGGGTCGTCACATACTGACTTGCTGCTTCAGCATCCATAATGATGACATACATCGTATCGGTAGGATTTTTTGCATTTCCAGTTTGAAGGCCGGCACTTCTGGGACGGTGCGACAACCACCAATAGAGATCGATTCCAGGAACCGTCATCACATCTTGGTACAAAGCTCCGGCTGCTTCGCAGTTTAATTCTGCAAACTGCTCGCCATCTGCCGCTTGATTTGTGCCATAACTAGCTTGAGCTTGATCTGCATTGACAATTTCAATGTCCTGTCCGGTACAGTCTTCCTCATTTAAAGAACCCAACCCGGTGGTTTGCCAAACAAGCTCAGGATACAAGCCATTGGTAAACTGCTGATTCGAACCGTTTACCGTCGGTTCTTCAAAGCTGCCATTTTGCAGTTGATCATAGTATTCCACTTGGAACGGATAGGATTCTGCAATTGCACTGTTTCCGTTTAATTGCCACAGTTCAACTTTATAGGTAACGCGAGCGCCATCCAGATACACTTCCAAGCTATTTTCAATTTCGCCACTGATTTCTTGCCAACTACCGTCTGTTAATTGACGATACCACTTATAATAACTGTTTTCAGGAATGGTTCCGTTGTAGTTTGCAACAATGGAACCTGTATCCGCAATATCATCCTCGATGGTCAAATCGCCTGTAGCTGTTTCGCTGACTTTTTGATATGTAAGGTTTACTGTCTCGTTAAATCCACCGAGAGAAGTACCTTGTCCCATTTCGGCACTCTTATAACTATACGAATATTGGTGGGTTGTCCAATTATAAGTCGCTGTCAGACTATATACTGAGTAGTTACCATATGTTGCACTTGTGATTTCGTAACCCGGTACTTGAAGCATGGGATTTTCGTCCGTAAAACGAAATTCATTACCTGCGCCAATGGTAATATCTCCCAATACGCTTACATCATCAAGCCCATTTACCTTTACAGTAACACTAGCTGTATCTTTTTTAGCATTCCATCTAACAGTAAAACTGCCATTATTCGCCGCTGACGTTTGCTGCGGTATCACCGCCCAGGCCGCGCCCACCAGGCTGCACACCATGCAAAGCGCCATGAAAGCGCTGAGAACACGTTTTTTCATTTGCATGCACATTCAACTCCTCTTATGGTTTGATTGGCCCAAAGAGCATTGAGCCGGGTTTGGGGTTTGCCGGGGGGTCCCGGCGGGGATTCTGCCCGCCAAGCCAGCCCTTGTGCCGGCGGTTTGGGGAAAGACGGACGATGCCGGGCAACAAATTGCCATGAGGTTTCCCAACCGGGATGGCAGCGCCGCCGTGTGGAAAGCGAGGCGCCGACCGGCATGCCCGCCGCAGAAATGAAGGACGGCCGCACCGGGGCCGCTTCTTGTTTGTCCTGCACGGCGATCCCCCTTTCCGTGAATCATCCTACCAAATCTCATGGAATGCCATGTGATAACGGCTTCAACGAATGGTATCACTTTTTGCATCCGCGCTTCCGAAAAAATTACCACATTTTTACTCAATTACCTAATTTAGCAACTATGGTAATACTATCACACTGACCTACAAAAATCAAGGCAGGCGAGACATTTTTGTGAGAATCACCAAATTAGAGACGCAAATTGCGGTTTATCGCACTAAAATCCGGCTATTTTGCCAATAGATGGAACGGACGACGTTTCCCCACCTTTGCACTAGGTAAAAGTGATGGGTTGTTTTTGGGCGGTCAAACAAATAGACATCCTTTGGTAGAGTTTCCAAAGCGAGGGAGAGGACAGGGGAAAACTTAGAAAAATAAGATACAATTTCTGAAATTTGATTTCGCCATTAGAAAACGGCACAGTCCAAAACGAAACTGTGCCGTGAAAATCAGATCTAGGTTTGTTATGCTGCCAGAGGGGAAGGTTTGGTGAATTTTTTGCGGATGAGGAGGGTCAGCAGCCGTTCCAGGAGGATGCCAACCGCCACAAAGATCAGCAGGATCCAGAGAGTGGTGGTCACCGGCAAGGCCAACTGGAGAAGGTTGTGGAACAGCAGCACCGCCACATAGAAGCCGATGGTGGTAGTGATAGCCAAAAAGCCCCGGAGCTTATTCAGCGGCCAGCAGGACTTCCAGACGGCGGCAATCCCGATGGCGCCCACCATCAGATACATCAACAAGGT
>DVGY01000086.1 GCA_018712465.1 Candidatus Egerieicola pullicola
CAGATGCCAGGCCATCAGAAAAGGGGTTAGCCAGAACAAGGGATGCCAATAAAACGCTTCCACCGGATCCCCCTGCAAAATCCAGGCAATTCCCCGCACCGTCCCGCAAAGTGGGCAGGGCAGCCCCAGCCATTCCTTCACTAAGCAGTGGATGTCCAGACACCACAGCAGCCCTGCCGCCACAAGCAAGGAGGCCAGAAACAGCAGCAATCGTTTGGTCAAACTCATGGATCAAATCGCTTTCCGAAACCAACCAAGTTTAAACTTCCGGCTGTTTAGTCTCCAAACACAATGCCCAAATCCTTGGCACAGAGCACCAGAGGATCGTCCGGCTGTACCAACTTGGACTTGCCGGCAATGTCCTTCAAGGGATGGTGGGTGACCTTTCCATCCACCATAGCCACGCCTACGCCATAAATGTTCTGTTGAATCAACCGTGCCGCATAAGCGCCGAACTGGGTGGAGAGCACCCGGTCGTAGGCGCTGGGAGAGCCGCCCCGTTGAATGTGTCCCGGCAGCACCAAACGGGTTTCGTTGCCGGTGAGCTGTTCCAGTTCCGCCGCCAATTTTGCGCCGACGCTGGAATATCCGGCTGCCTTCCGAGCCGCCAGACGTTCCTTGCGCTTCATCTTGGCTTCCTGGAGATCCATCGCTCCTTCGGCTACCGCGATAATGGAGAAGGCTTTTCCCTTTTCGGCCCGCTGGTCCATGACCTTGGCCACCTTTTCCAAATCATAGGGGATTTCCGGCAGCAGGATGGCGTCGGCGCCTCCCGCTACACCGGCATTCAAGGTCAGCCAACCAGACTTGTTCCCCATCAGTTCCACCACCATCACCCGGCCGTGGCTGGTGGCAGTGGTGTGGATCTTGTCGATGCAGTCGGTGGCGATGTCCAATGCGGAATGGAACCCAAAGGTGACGTCGGTGCCGTACAGGTCATTGTCGATGGTCTTAGGCAGACCGATGACGTTCAGACCTTCCTCTGCCAACAAGGCAGCGGTTTTATGGGTGCCGTTACCCCCCAGAATCAGCAGGCCGTCCAATTTCATGGCCTTGTAGTTGGCTTTCATATTCTTGACTTTATCCACATTGTCCTCGCCGATCACCCGCATCAATTTGAAGGGCTGACGGGAAGTGCCTAAAATGGTGCCGCCCAAGGTGAGGATGCCGGAAAAATCGCTTTTCTTCATGGTTTTATATTCCCCATGGATCAAGCCCCGGTATCCGTCCTGGATTCCAATGATCTCAATATCCGGCATCAGATGGTAACTGGCCTTGGCTACCCCCCGGATGACCGCATTCAAACCGGGACAGTCCCCGCCGCTGGTGAGAATTCCAATTCGTTTGCCCATGCTTACCTCTCCTTTCGCTTTCCTGAGAAAGTATATTCTTATTATACCAAACCGGCTGGATGGTTTCAACCATTCCATTCCCGCAGGTTTTCATCGCCGTTTTCCACTATTGTTATTTTGCACAAAAATCTATTTTGTTATTGACAAAAAATATTTATTGTGTTATTCTTAGCTTAGAATAAGAAACGATGATTCCCCTTCTGATTCCCTCTGCAAAAGTGCCAATCAGTTGCGGCAATTTCCCTTGTAAGGTAAGGCAACTGGTTTTTCCGGTTGCCTTTTGTGTTTGGAGGTGATGCAAATGAAACTGACCAAAACCAAAAAACGGCTGATTGTCATTCTCGCCGTTGTCCTGGTGATTCTGCTGGTGGCTTTTCTTAGTCTGTGGCTCACCGGAGTGCTGCATTACTGGAATGATGGCATGACCGCCCTGATGGAGGAAAAAGGAAACTACGGGTATTCCGTCCAAAAAATTGAAAATACCGACACGGTGGAACTGGATTTGTCTTTGCCGGAAAACAACCTAGGACGGATCCTGTTTGAGGATGGAAATGCCCGGCTGGTGGTGGAAGATTACTGGTTCGAGGAAGGCAGTTATCTGAAATTGGGCGTTCGATGCTATGCCGATTACGATTTCAACCACACCACCTATTACGTACCTTCATTAGTACGGGATACCGGTCAAGTTTCCACCCAAAATCAAACCACAACCATCGACTGCATTGGTCAGGGGCCAGCGTGTCACAATTATTATTATGTGGTGCTGTCCATTCCCAATTACGATGAACTGGAAGGAGATACCGCCACGTTACAGCTTACTTATTTGACTCGTTATTCCTACGTCCGCACAGAAACGGGAACTACGCTGATTTAGTATTTCCTTCCCAGAAAACCCAAGACAGCATCTCAGCCCGTCACCTCGCCCAATCCGGCGGCATAGACTGTTCCAAAGGGGCAAGCCGCCAAGCGCATTAGGTGGCAGCTACTGCCCGTGAATCGCCTGACGCAATCCAGTTTGGCGGCGGCGCCGCTTTTTGAAGATAAAAAGGGAGTGCTTCCCAGTTTGGGGCACTCCCTGTTGGTTTTGTCTTTTTTAAGCTGCCGGCGTCACGGCGGATTCTGTGGATGCGGTGGAGGAGGTAGCCGCCGGGTCGGTGGCAGCCGTGTAAGTGCTGAGGGTCACTGACTGCACCACCACATCGGTATCCGGTTTGTCCTGCTCGTTGGTGGGCACGGCGGCAATGGCGTCCACTACGTCCATGCCCTCATACACCTGACCGAATACGGTATAGGAAAAATCCAGCCAAGGGCAGCCACCGTAGGTCTGGTACAATACTTTAATGGCGTCGGGATACACCCGGTCCATCTTTTCCCGCAGCTGGGTCCAGATGTTGCTGACCAGTGCTTCCTGTGGAGCCTGAACCACGTAAAATTGGCAGCCGTTGGTGTTTGGAGTGCCCTGGTTGGCCATGCAAAGGGCGCCCCGGAGATTCAATGCCTGCTCGGAAAACTCATCGGCAAAGGTGCCTCCGTTAAAACTGTCAAAGCCGCTGCCGGTGTTGGTGGTGTCCCCACCCTGGATCATGAAATTATTGATGACCCGGAAGAAGATGGTGTTGTTATACCGTCCGGAGGTGGCCAGCTGCTTAAAGTTTTCCACTGCCAAAGGAGCTACTTCCGGGAAAAAGCGCACCCGAAATTCCCCCATAGAGGTGGTCACAATGGCAATCTCCTCCCCCTCCTGAAGAGGACGGGTATTGAGGTTTTCCGCCGTTCCCCGGGTGGGGTAGTTTTGCTGCAAAAAAGCGTTGTCGGAATGGGCAATCTCGTCGCTGACCTCTTCCTGCTCCGCTGCCGGCTGCTGGATCTCCAGCTGGGAATCCGTCTCCCCTTCCGAAGAGCTGCAGCCGCAAAAAGCCAAGCAAAGGGCCAGAGTTAAGGCCAGAAGGGCCGGTTTTTTCATCATTGCGCCTCCCGATGGTATTCGCCAAGTTCAATGGACTCCACATACATGGGGGTAGAGGGATAGATACTTTCCGCTTCCGTAGGCACGGCGGCAATTTCGTTAAGCACATCCAGCCCGTCCACCACCTGACCAAACACGGTAAAGGAACCGCTGGTGATGGGATTGCCCCCAACTTCCTGATAGGCCTGGATCACATTTTCGGGGTAGTTGTTTTCCTCCATATAGCTCACCACTTCCGGGTCTGCCTCCACTTGGCTGACCATAAAGAAGCGGCTGTCCGCCAAAACGGTCCGTTCGTACACCCCGTCCCGTTCTCCGTAAGCGCACACCGCCCCGGTGAGCTGCCACAAGCCGGGATCGGTTTCCGGTTCGTAACCCCGGCCGTTTTCCGCCGTGGTTTTTCCTTCCAGGCCGCCATGGTCCTCCGAGCCGGTGAACACATTGCCCATCTCAATGCCGTAAATGTCCCGGTTGGTGTAAAACCCTTGGTTTACCAGGTCAATAAACTGTTGGCAGGTATTGGGCGCCTGCTCTTCATACAGCACAAAAGAGATATCCCCCAAGGTGGTGTGGACAATGGCCATGGTGGCTCCCTCTTCCGGCTCCTGGAACTGCAGCAGCTCCGTGGACTGTGTGGCGCTGATACGGCTGTCCTGCTGCTTTTCACAGCCGGTAGCACAGAAAAGCATAACGGCGCCCAGCAAAAGCGCCAGGGGTGTTTTCCATTTCATCCGGTTCTCCTCCTATTGACACAACTTGCTAAGGATACTCTAACGAATAAATAGGGCAAAACTTTGAATAAACCGTATTATTTTTTGGTAATTTGAGTGCCTTGCCGGGTTTCCTTCACTTCATAGCCCAACGCGGCAATTTCGTCCCGAAGTTGATCGGCCAAAGCAAAGTTCTTTTCCTTTCTGGCCTGGGCCCGGCGTTCCACCAGTTCCTGCACCTGGACAGGGAGCTGCTCCTCCTGCTGCTGAGGAATCACAATGCCCATCACATCCAGCAGGGTGTCAAACAGGGTTTGCGCATAGGTGAAATACTCTTTGCTGGGAAGTGGATTGCGGTCACAGTCGGTGTTGATCTGCCGCACCAGCTCAAAGATGGCGGAAACTGCGTCGGCGGTGTTGAAGTCGTCGTCCATAGCGGCGATGAACTGCTGCCGGAAGCCGTCGATGATGTCCTTCTGCTCCTGGGTCATAGCGCCTTCCGTGGCTTTGGCCAAAGTCAGGGTGAGTTTTTCCTTGCAGTTGTAGATCCGCTTCAAGGAAGCCTGGCACTGCTGGATCACTTCCAGAGTGTAGTTGATGGGGCTGCGGTAGTGGGCCTGCAACATCATAAACTTAATGGGCTCGTAACCGAACTTTTCCGCCACTTCCCGAACGGTAAAGAAGTTGCCCAGGCTTTTGCTCATCTTCACGTTGTCTACATTGATGTAGCCGTTGTGCATCCAGTAGTGGGCAAAAGGTTTGCCGGAAGCGCCTTCGCTTTGGGCAATCTCATTTTCGTGGTGGGGGAAGATCAGATCCTGACCGCCGCAGTGGATGTCGATGGTATCCCCAAAAATCGCCCGGTTCATGGCAGAGCACTCAATGTGCCAGCCGGGACGGCCCTGTCCCCAAGGGGAATCCCAATAGGGTTCTCCGGGCTTTGCGGCTTTCCAAAGGGCAAAGTCCAGGGGATCTTCTTTCTGTTCGCCCACCGCAATGCGAGCGCCGCTTTCCAACTCGTCGATGGGCATGTGGCTGAGCTTGCCGTATTCCGGGAAACTCCGGGTGCGGTAGTATACATCTCCCCCGGCCTGATAGGCGTGGCCTTTGTCGATCAAAGTTTGGATGATGTCAATGATGTCGGGGATGTGTCCGGTGACGGTGGGATGGACGGTAGCGGGACGAACCCCCAATCCCTTGGCGTCGGTTTCATATTCCTTGATGTACCGCTGGGCGATTTCAGCGGCAGTGACCCCTTCTTCGTTGGCCTTTTTAATGATCTTGTCGTCCACATCGGTGAAGTTCTGGACAAAGGTCACATGGTACCCCCGAAATTCCAGATACCGGCGGAACACGTCAAACAGGCAGATGGGCCGGGCATTGCCGATGTGGATAAAGTTATACACCGTAGGGCCGCAGCAGTACATTTTCACCTTTCCCTCTTCCATAGGGACAAAGGTTTCTTTTTTGCGGGTCAGAGTATTGTAAATTTCCATAACTCAACTCTCCTTTTTGGAATTTTGGGCTTGGTTGTTGATCTGTTGGGTCAAAGCGGCCAGCTGTTCCTGCAAATCTGCAATCTTTTGCTGAAGCCGCATCAATTCATTGTTCACCGGGTCGGGAATGTGAATCTGGTCCAGGTCGCTGACCCGGATGCCGTTCTGCCGCACCACCCGGGCCGGCACGCCCACCGCTGTGGAGTTGGGGGGAATCTCGGTAAGCACCACGGCGTTGGAGGCAATCTTGCTGTTGTCCCCTACCTTAAAGGGACCCAGCACCTTGGCGCCGCTGCCCACCATCACCCCGCTGCCCAAGGTTGGGTGGCGCTTGCCGGTTTCCTTGCCGGTGCCCCCCAAAGTTACCCCTTGGTACAGGGTGCAGTCGTCCCCGATAATGGTGGTTTCCCCGATCACCACTCCAGACCCGTGGTCGATAAACAGTCCCCGGCCAATGGTGGCTCCCGGGTGAATCTCAATGCCGGTAAACCACTTGGTAAGCTGGCTCACCAGCCGGGCCAAGAATTTCAGCTTGTGCCGGTAGAGAAAATGGCTCAGCCGGTACCAAAATACCGCATGGAACCCGGAATAGAGAAAGAACACCTCGGCGCAGTTTCTGGCTGCCGGGTCCCGCTCTTTGATGGAGCGGAGATCATATCGAATGTTATCAAACATGAAAGCAGTTCCTCCCCGTTGCAGCCATACAAGTAAGGCCGCAAGCTCATCATTTTCGGTTTTCCGGGGTGCAAAAAAGCCGCCTCGAAAAAGCCGTCGCTCTTTCGGAAGGCAGCGTTACTGCGGTTCCACTTCCGTTTATCCTCATTCTTCCTTTAACGCAGGAGCTACGGGCAGGCCTATCCTTTTTGGGATTCAACCTGCCGGCTGATGGGACGCACTTGGCCCTTTTCGCCCTCCAAAGCGCTTTCAGCCGGTGACGCTTCTCTCTGTTGGAGGCGGGCAAAGGGTTACTCCTTCCCGTCATCGCCAATTTTTAGAAAGTATACCACATCAGGCGGTAAATTGCAAGACCTGACCGGCAGGACAAAGAGAAACCGCTGCGAAAAAGCAACCACTTCTCCGCAGCGATCCATTGTTTTTCTGAACTGGAATTACTCCGCCATATGCTGGTTGAGGCTGTCCACCAGCTCTTCCACTTCAATGCCGTGGACTAAGCAGGCCTGCTCCAGGCTTTCGCCCCGGGATGCCGGGCAGCCTAAGCAGTGCATTCCCATTTCCAGGAAAAATTGAGCCGTTGTGGGATCGGCGTCCAATACTTGTCCGATCAAGGTATCCTTGGTGACTTCCATGAATCCTACCTCCTGTCCTCCAAATTACAGTCTTGTGATCCCAATCCTCCATTTTTGCCTTTTAGTTGGTTAAGGGGAAGATCGTGACCATCAGCTCTGCTGATATTTCAGTACCTCTTTGATCTGCCCCGGTTTTCGCTGTTTAGCGAAATGACCGGCCGGACTTTTGGCCGGTCAAGGGGAAGATCGTAACCATCAGCTCTGCTGATGGTTATATTATACCTCTTTAGTAGAGAAAATGCAACCCCTTCCCATCAGTTTCCCTTGTGTTCCCGTTTTTTTCCACGGGGAGCGGTTTCAAACCAAAAGGTGGAGCCTTCTCCCAAATGGCTGTCCACCCCATAGGCAAAGTGATGGGCTTCCAAAATTGCTTTCACGATGCTCAGGCCCAAGCCGGTTCCCATCCCCTTGCGGTCGTCCTTTTTATAGGGTTTGTAGTACCGGTCCCAGATCAAAGGCAGATCTTCCGGGGCAATGCCCTTTCCGGTATCCCGGATCAGCACTCGTCCGGGAATCTGGGAGGCATCCAAGGTGATAAAGATCTTTTTGTCCGCGCCGGTGTGGTTCACGGCGTTGTTGAGGATGTTGTAAATCACCTGCTCCATCTTGACCTCATCCCCTACCATAAAGTAGTGTTCCGGGGCATCTAAGGTAAACTGGTAATGTTCCTCCGATTCCAACAGGGCGTACCGGCCCACAATGTCCCGGAGCTTTTGAGCTAGGTCAAATTGAATAAAATTCATCTTCTGCTGGCCGGCCTGCAGCTTGGACAGATCCAAAATATCGTTGACCAGCACATTCAGCCGGTTGCTTTCGTCAATGATAATATCCAGCTGCTGGTTGCGCTTTTCCGGATTGTCCCCGGTCAGGTCCTTGATGGTTTCAGCGTAACCTTTAATCATGGTTAAGGGGGTGCGGATGTCGTGGGAAACGTTGGCCACCAATTCCCGTTGGAGCACGGTGGCTTTGGAAATTTCCTTGCTCATGATATTGAAATCTTGAGCCAGCACCGAAAGCTCGTCCTTGCCCTGCACCGGCACCTGCACCAAAAGATTTCCTTTGGCGATCTCCCGGGTGGCCTTGGAAAGCTGCTTCACCGGCTTGGTGATAGAACGGCTGATATATAAAGCCATTCCGGTGGCAATCAGCAACAGTACAACGCTCACCCAAATCAACTGATTGCGAATAGCGTTCACCGCTTCTCCCACAGGGGCCAGCGCCGTCTCGGTGAGGATCAAACAATCCTGCTGGCCAACCGTGGCCCGAACACCGCAGATGTAGTAGCCCTGGCTGGTGGAAGACTGGGTGTCTTCAAAAAACAAAATGTTGTTGGTGCTTTGATCCTGAAGCAGGCTGTACACCACCTGGGTGCGAACCAGGGAATTGTTTTTCAGCGCACTCCGTTCCCCCATGGCGTTGAAACTGATGATGGGACTGCCGGAAATATCGGTAACCTCCAGATAATAGCTGTTTTTTACCGCTAAATTTTCAATTACTTCCACCACGCTGAAGGTAGCCAGAATGTCCTTTTCCTGCATCTGCTCAATGGTGCTGACCATGGTTTTGGTGTCGG
>DVGY01000087.1 GCA_018712465.1 Candidatus Egerieicola pullicola
TCAAATTGAGGGCTGCTGCCGTCGTGATCATAGCCGATGCCGGTGATATAGTTGGTCAAAGCATCGATCCAAACGTAGATCACGTGCTTGGGATCAAAGTCCACCGGGATGCCCCAGGTAAAGGAAGTCCGGGAAACGCACAGATCCTGCAAGCCAGGTTTCAAGAAGTTATTCACCATTTCCCGTTTCCGGCTTTCCGGCTGGATGAAATCCGGGTGGTCTTCAATATATTGCATCAACCGGTCCTGGTACTTGCTCATCCGGAAGAAGTAGGCTTCTTCTTTGGTTTTTTTCACCGGCCGTCCGCAGTCGGGGCAGCAGCCGTCTTTCAGCTGGGTCTCGGTCCAGAAGCTTTCGCAGGGGGTGCAGTACCAGCCCTCGTACTCGCTTTTGTAGATGTCTCCCTGGTCGTAGAGCTTTTTGAAGATCTTTTTTACCACCGCTTCGTGTTCCGGGTCGGTGGTGCGGATGAATTTGTCGTAGGAGCAGTTCATCAGGTCCCACAAAGATTTAATTTCCCCGGCTACGCCGTCCACATATTCTTTGGGAGAAATGCCGGCAGCGTCCGCCAATTCTTCGATCTTCTGGCCGTGTTCGTCGGTACCGGTCTGGAAGAACACGTTTTTCCCCAGCAGCCGCTGGTACCGGGCAATGGCATCGGTGAGGACGATCTCATAGCTGTTGCCGATGTGGGGCTTGCGGGAGGTGTAGGCAATGGCCGTGGTAATGTAGTAGTTGTTTTCGGGTTTCATCATTCAAAACTCCTTTTTTGATTTGGGGGTATAAAAAGAAAAAACTCCCGTCCTGAACCCATTGGTCCAGGGACGAGAGAAGAACTTCTTCGTGGTACCACCCTGATTTACCGGATCGCTCCGGCCTCTGTAGCTGCTGACACAGCGCAGTGCTGTAACGGGCACACCCGCCGCAGCCTAAGGGAATTTCCCCTCGGTGCGTCGCTCCAAGGCCATTTTCCACCGCTTGGTCTTTGCCGCCCTTGCAGCCGGGGAGCAGCTCTCTGAAAAAGACGCCGGACGATGTACTTTCCTTTTCACAGCGTTTTCTGGTTTGGTTTTTTGATATTATACCGCAAGGGTAGGGAAAAAGTCAAGAGCCGGAGCGAAAATTTACCTGCCAAGCCGGTCCGGCAAACGATTCCCATTCCACCAAAACCTGGCGGAAGGAAAAAGTTACAGAGAAATAGGGCTCTGTCCTTCCGCAAGCCTCCAACGTGGATTTGGTTGGATCGCCGGCGGAAATATCTTTGAGCCACAGCCCTTCCGTCGCTGCCTGGGAAAACCGCTGTTTTGCTTCTGTTCCCACGAACCGCTGCTCTGGATGGACTGCAGCCTTCCCATTGGGAAAACTCGCTTCCCAGCCGGGCAGACAATATTCTTTGATTTGAAACCCGGAAAAGGTCAGCACCGCCTCGTTTAGCTCCATGTCCTGGGAATAGGGATTTTCCAAAGCGTTGGCGTGAAGGCTGCACTGTTTCACCCGGCAGGTTAGGACATCTCCTTCCCAGTGTATTTCCTCTGCTCAGGCATCGTGAAATTCAAATTCTGTCAGATTGCTGCTGGAATAGCGGTTCATTTTTTACACCCCGATCCAAGATGGTTGGCTGGTTAAAACGCCAAAATCCCCAAATGTTCCAGTAAAATCTTGATGCCAATGAGGATTAAAATCACACCGCCGATCCGTTCCGCCAGTGCCTGCCGTTTGGACCCCACTACGCTGCCCAATTTGATGCCGATGATAGACAGTACGCAGGTAATGATGCCGATGATCCCACAGGAAAGCCAGATGTGCTCCACCTGCAAAAAGGCAAAGGAGATTCCCACTGCCAAGGCGTCAATGCTGGTGGCCACTGCTAACAGCAGCATGGCTTTGATTCCCATGGAGGGGTCGGGACATTCTTCGTCGTGAAAGCTTTCCCGGATCATGTTGCCGCCGATGATGGCCAGCAGTCCAAAGGCAATCCAGTGGTCCACCGACTGGATCAGCCAGGAAAAACTGCTGCCCAAATAGTAGCCCAAAATGGGCATGCCCATCTGGAAGCCCCCGAAGTACAGCCCTGCTTTCAAACAGTGTTTCCAGTTTACCTTTCCTAAACTCAGTCCTTTGCACAAACTCACCGCAAAGGCGTCCATGCTCAGCCCAATGGCAATCATCACCAATTCCAGCCAACCCATGCAGTAAACTCCTTTCCCATTGCTTTCCTTCATTTTATTCTCCTGGTAAGGGAAAACAGACTTGTTTTTCCCGCTTGGATGTTTCGGTTTTCCCAATTATACACTGCCGCCGGTTTTCGTGCAACGAAAATCCTTCTGTTTCTTTGCATTGATCGGTTTTCCCCCTTGATTTTGGAAGAATCCAAACTTCACATGGGATTTCAGGGCAAAAATGGGGAAAAAACCAAAAAATGGTTTTGGAAGCAAAAAAGCAGTTGTAAAATTAAAACAAGGTTGGTATAATAATAGCTGAATCAGAATACCGGAAATGGAGATGCTTTTGCATGGAATTCACCGTGGAAAAAACCAAAACCCCGAAAGCCCGTCCTACTGACGACAGCAAGCTGGGCTTCGGACACATCTTTACCGACCATATGTTTATGATGGATTGGGATCAGGAAAACGGCTGGCACGACGCCAAAATCCTCCCCTTCCAGGATGTACCGCTGAGCCCTGCCGCCAACTGCCTGCATTACAGCCAGGAAGTCTTTGAAGGCTTGAAGGCTTACCGCACTGCCGACGGAGTGGTGCAGCTCTTCCGCCCGGAAGAAAATTTCAAGCGGATGAATACCTCTTGTGACCGGATCTGTATGCCTAAGATTGACGTGGACTTCTGTGTCAAGGCATTGAAGGCCCTGGTGGAACTGGATGCAGAGTGGGTGCCCAAAACCTATGGTGCTTCCCTGTACATCCGTCCCTTTATGATCGCCACTGAGCGCAACCTGGGGGCTCATACCTCCACCGACTATAAATTCTTCATCATCATGTCCCCCTCCGGCGCTTACTACGAAGGCGGACTGGCTCCCGTCAAGATCTACGTGGAGACCAATTTCGTCCGTGCCGTCCGTGGCGGCACCGGTCACGTCAAGACCGGCGGCAACTATGCGGCTTCTATGAAAGCCCAGGAAGTGGCGGAAGAACAGGGCTACTCCCAGGTGCTGTGGCTGGACGCCATTCACCATAGATATGTGGGTGAAGTAGGCGCCATGAACGTGATGTTTGTGCTGGGAGATGAAGTGGTGACCCCGGAACTGGACGGCACCATTCTTCCCGGTATCACCCGGAAGAGCGCTTTGGAAGTGCTGCGGCATAAGGGCTACAAGGTTACCGAACGGCAGCTGGACATTGAAGAAGTGGTGGAAGCCTACAAAAACGGCCAGCTGAAGGAAGCTTTCGGCACCGGTACTGCCGCCGTGATCTCTCCCATTGGAGAACTGAAGTACAAAGATTTGGTGATGCGCATCCACGATGAAAAGATCGGGCCCATCAGCCAGATGCTGTACGACACCATGACCGGCATTCAGTGGGGCAAGATTGAAGATCCCTTCGGCTGGGTGGTTCCCGTCTGCAAGCTGGACGACTAAGTTCTTTTTATTATAGAAAATAAAAATTCATCCGGACGCTCCTGGTTTTTGGGGACGTCCGGATGTTTTTTGTCTGTGAAAGAAGCTCAATAATGCTTCCAAAGCTGCTTCCATTCTTCTTTAGTAAAGGTTCCCCCGTACACCAGGGTGGTGTAGGTTACGCCTCGGTGGGTGGAGCTTAGGCCGATGTCGGCAAAGCCGTTTTTGCGGTAAAACTCCAGCCGCCGCTGCCGCTGGGAAAAATTCACCGCCCTTTCTTCCAATGGTTCGATGGAAAGGACAATTCGATGTTCCGGATAGCGGCTTTTCAACAGGTCCAGGATCTTCCCTCCGTTGCCCTGGCCTTGCACCTGGGAAGGCACCGCCAGATAGAACAGGTAAAGCACATCCTCCCAAGTAAAGAGGTAGGCCATTCCTGCCAGGTCGTTTTCCTGATAGAAGGATAAAAATTCCACATGGGGTTTTTTAGCTCTCCGCACCATAGAGCCGAAGGATACCCGTTCCTTTTTGGGGAAGGAGGTGCGGTAGAGCCGGCGAATCGGGCGGTTTTCCCGCCGTTTGGAACTCACCGGCCGTACTTTTAGCGGCATGACGATAAACTCTCCTTTGACTTACCGTTATTTTGAATAAGTATACCAAATTTTTCCCCAAAAGGGAAGGAGTTTCGGGAAAATTTCAGGATTCGTTCTTGATTTTGCCTTTACTTTTCTTTCCAGGAAAGCTATAATGGTACAAGATTGAGAAAAAGCGAGGTTATCCTATGAATCCTTTGATTCGAAAAAGCACCGGCGTGCTGGCACTTTTGGCCGCCCTGCTGCTGTTGGCAGCAGGTTGGAGTTTCCGTCCGGTGTCCGCCCAGCTCACCGAAACCAAGACCGTTACGACATCCTTTTCCCCCTCCCCTGCCGGAAACGGTCAAGAAGTCACGTTGACCGTGGATGTAGACGGCTGGTTTGGAGGCGCCCAGTTTATCATTGATTATGACGCCGACAAACTCAGTTATGTGGACGGCAGTGCCCGCTCCAGTGCAGGAGCTACGGTGAATGATTCGGTGCGGGGGCAGTTCAATATGCTCTATGTGAATACGTCCGGTATTGATCTGGGAGATCAGCACTTTTTCACCGCTCGGTTTGTGGTCAATGCCGCCGAAGGGGAAAGCTTGGATGTGAGCTTCTCCAAAACTGACATCTGTTCCACCGATCCCTCCGAAGGTTTCTATCCGGTGGATGTGAAGACCCAGCCGTTGACGGTGGGAGAAGGCTCTTCCTCTTCCACTCCGGAAACTTCCGTTCCTGAGGCTTCTACTCCGGAAAGCAGCGGCGCAGAATCTTCTGCTTCCTCTCCTTCTCAGAGTAATTCTTCTTCCGGTACGTCCTCCGGCACCATTGTGCTGCCCCAGGGAGATAACCAGCTGTTGGCTGCTCCGGACCTGTCTGGTCAGATTACCTGGACCAGCAGCGATGAGTCGGTGGCTGTGGTAGATGAAAACGGCATGGTCACTATGGTGGGGGATGGGGAAGCCACCATCACCGCCAGCGATGAAAACGGAGAGGAAGAAACCTTCCACCTCTCCACGGAACCGCCGGTTTCCTCCGGTGTGACCTCCGCTCCCGGGATGGATGACCCGGAAGACGCCACCTTTTTGTGGTGGGTGCTGGGCGGCATCGGCGCAGTGCTGGTGATTGCTGCCGTGGCTGTGGTAGTTATTGTACTGAAGAAAAAACGGTAAAGGAAATGCGGTTGCCCAAGATCAGGCAGCCGCTTTTTATTTTGGAACTTATAAGATGTTTTTTGATTTTGAGGTAGATCAATCCTCTTTGTCCGCCTCTTCCAGGTAAGGAGCCAGCCCTTCAAATTCGTCTTCCGGCAGAGGGTGTTCCTGCTGGCTTTGTTCCAGCAGCCGGATGGTGTAGTCGTATTCTCGGATCTGCTCTTCCAGATGGCGGAACAGGTGGGCTTTGATTTTATCCAGCATCGTTTCCTTGGTCACCGACAAAATCTCGGTAAACATCAAACTCATAAAGCCGTAGTCCTCAAACCGCACCCAGTATTCCACCTTGCAGTTGCCTCGAGGATGATCCTTGATCCCGGAATAGACAGCGTATACCTGCACATGGTCGTAGCCGCACTCTGCATGGGTAAGAGAAAAACGGAGAAAATGTCCCTTTTTGGTGGTCATAAAATACCCCTCCTTGTCTGAAAAGAGTATACAACCTTTTCTTTGCTTTTGCAACGGGAAACTACACCTTCGGATTTTGCGGCCTGTACTGGAAATCTGCCGGGAGTTGTGCTATACTAAGAGCCAGCGAATGGAAAACACAGGTTAAGGAAGGAATTAACACCATGAAAAAAATCATCCTCACCGGGGACCGCCCCACCGGAAAACTCCACATCGGCCATTACGTAGGTTCCCTGCGCCGGCGGGTGGAACTGCAAAATGCCGGAGATTACGATCAAATGTACGTGATGATCGCCGACGCTCAGGCCCTCACAGACAATGCCGACCATCCGGAAAAGGTGCGGCAGAACATCGTCCAGGTGGCCCTGGATTACCTGTCTTGCGGATTGGACCCCAACAAGATTACCATCTTTATCCAGTCTTTGGTACCCCAGCTCACTGAGCTGAGCTTTTACTATATGAATTTGGTCACCGTCTCCCGGCTGCAGCGAAATCCTACGGTGAAGAGCGAAATTAAAATGCGGGATTTTGAAGCCAGCATTCCGGTGGGCTTTTTCACCTATCCCATCAGCCAGGCAGCGGACATTACGGCGTTTCACGCCACCATCGTTCCTGCCGGGGAGGACCAAAAGCCCATGGTGGAACAGACCAATGAAATTGTCCGGAAATTCAACGCAACCTATGGGGAAACCCTTACCGAAGCTCAGATCTTGCTGCCGGAAAACCAGGCCTGCCTGCGCCTGCCTGGCACCGATGGAAAAGCGAAAATGAGCAAAAGCCTGGGCAACTGCATCTACCTTTCCGATTCTCCCGAAGAGGTGCGGCAGAAGGTGATGAACATGTTTACCGATCCCACTCACCTGAAGGTGTCCGACCCCGGCCACATCGAAGGCAACACGGTCTTTACCTATCTGGATGCCTTCTGCAAAGACGAGCATTTTGCTCAGTTCTGCCCGGATTACCAGAACCTGGATGAGATGAAGGCCCACTATCAGCGGGGCGGCTTGGGGGACGTGAAGGTGAAGAAGTTCCTCAATGCGGTGATTCAGTCCGAATTGGAACCCATCCGTCAGCGCCGGGCGCAGTATGAAGCGGACATTCCCTTTGTGTTGGAGATGCTGAAAACCGGAAGCGAAAAAGCGGCTCAGGTGGCTCAAAAAACATTGGACGAAGTTCGGGCTGCGATGAAGTTGAATTACTTTGACACCGATGAATTTGCCCAAGAACAGTTAGCCCTGTTTTCCAAATCCTAAACTTTTTCAAAACAGGGTTGACAGCTCCCAAAAGAATATGGTATCATTTCCCTGTCATAAAAGGGAGTAGCGCCGGTTTTGCCGGAGCAAGTTGCGTCAATACACGGTTTTCCTTGGAGAAAACCCGCACTGCTTGAAACAGCGAGACTTTTATCACAGAACCCCAAGGGGTATTTCTGTGGTAAAGGTCTCTTTTTTTCGTGGAAACGGGGCAAACTCTTTGTGATAACCAAAAAAGGAAACGGAGTGAAGTTGGATGAAACAGGATTGGAACTGTTCGGCTCAGGAGCTGTTTGATAAGCTGGACAGCGGTCAGTCCGGTCTGAGCCAGGCCCAGGTGGAAGCCCACCAGCAGGTCCATGGCTTGAACCAACTGCAGGAAAAGAAAAAGAAAAGCGTCTTTATGGTGTTTCTGTCCCAGTTTGCGGATATGCTGGTGATCGTGCTGCTGGTGGCGGCGCTGATCAGTATGGTAACCGGCAATTTGGAGAGCACCCTGGTCATTTTGGCGGTGCTGATTATGAACGCCGTATTGGGCACAGTCCAGCACGTGAAGGCGGAGAAATCCCTGGAAGGGCTGAAAGCTATGTCCGCCCCCAACGCCCGGGTGCTGCGGGATGGCAAGGAAATGAGCATCCCCTCCAAGGAAGTTACCGTTGGGGACATTGTACTGCTGGAAGCCGGAGACTTGGTGCCTGCCGACGGGCGGATCATTGAAAGCGCCAGCTTGAAAGTGAATGAAAGCGCCCTTACCGGGGAAAGTGAAGGGGTAGAAAAGACCGACCAGGTCCTCACCGAAGAAAACCCCGCCTTGGGCGACCGGAAAAATATGGCCTATTCCAGTTCTTTGGTGTTGTACGGCCGGGGCAAACTGTTGGTCATCGCCGTAGGTATGGGCACTGAAATCGGCAAGATCGCTTCTTTGATGGAACAGACCAAGGAACGTCAGACCCCCCTGCAAAAAACCCTGGACCAGTTTTCTAAAAAGCTGTCCATCGGCATTATGATTGTCTGTCTGGCGGTGTTTGTCATTAACCTGTTCCATGGCATGAACTGGCTGGACTCCCTGCTCTTTGCTGTGGCGTTGGCGGTAGCGGCGATTCCGGAAGCTCTGTCCTCCATCGTCACCATTGCCTTGGCTATCGGCACCAGTAAGATGGCAAAGCAGCACGCCATTATGAAAAAGCTGCAAGCGGTGGAAGGTTTGGGCTGTGTGTCGGTGATCTGCTCCGATAAGACCGGTACCCTGACCCAGAACCGCATGACTGTCACTGACAGCTATGCGTTGGATAAATCCCAGAAGAATCTGCTGATGGAAGCCTCTGTCCTCTGCAACGACAGTTATGTGGATGAGGAAAAGGAACTGGGCGACCCCACCGAAACCGCTTTGAAACAGTGGTACCGTCGGGAACGCCCGGATTTGGACGCTTTCCTGGCCGCTCACCCCAAGGTGTTTGAACTGCCCTTTGACTCCGATCGGAAGCTGATGAGCGTACTGGTGGAGCTGGATGGCAAAATGCAGATGTTTACCAAAGGCGCCGTGGACGTAATGTCCGCCCGGATCACCCAGATCGAAGAACAGGGCCAATGTCGTCCGGTGACCCAGCAGGATCTGGAACAGATCGCTTCCGCCAACCAGGCTTTTTCGGAACAAGGACTGCGGGTGCTCTGCTTCGGCTACCGGGAAGTGGCTGGGGACACCCTGACCTTGGAGGATGAAACCGACTTTACCTTCTTGGGCTTGGTGGCTATGATGGACCCGCCCCGTCCGGAAAGTAAGCAGGCGGTGGCGGACTGCATCCGCGCCGGCATTAAGCCGGTGATGATTACCGGTGACCACGTCACCACCGCTTCTGCTATTGCTTCTCAGATCGGCATTCTCCAAGAAGGGGATCGTGCTATTACCGGCGCTGAACTGGACGCCATGAGCGATGAAGAATTGGCGGAAAACCTGGAGCAGATTTCTGTGTATGCCCGGGTGAGCCCGGAGCATAAAATCCGTATTGTTCAGCAGTGGCAGGCCAAACACCGCTATGTGGCTATGACCGGTGACGGAGTCAACGATGCTCCCGCTTTGAAGCAGGCGGACGTAGGTGTGGCCATGGGTATCACCGGCACTGAAGTCAGCAAGGATGCCGCCAGCATGATCCTCACCGACGACAACTTTGCTACCATCGTCCAGGCGGTGGCCAATGGCCGTGCGGTGTACCAGAACATTAAAAACGCCATTAAGTTTTTGCTGTCGGGCAACGCTGCCGGTATCCTCTGTGTGCTGTTCTGCTCCATTGCTGGACTGGTACAGCCCTTCACCACGGTACAGCTGCTGTTCATCAACCTGCTCACTGACAGTCTCCCTGCTTTGGCCATCGCCATGGAACCGGGCAACCGGGATCTGCTGGGCCAGAAACCCCGGGACAGCCGGGAAAGCCTGCTCACCAAGGATTTCCTTCGGGACGTAGGTTTGCAGGGCGTGCTGATCGCTATCGCCACCATGTGCGCCTTCTTCTTTGGACTGCAAACCAGCCCGGAGGTGGCCTGCACTATGTCCTTTGCCACGATCTGCCTGGCTCGTTTGTGGTACGGCTTCTGCTGTCGGGGCAATCAGTCCCTGGTGCGGCTGGGCTTCTTGACCAATAAGTACAGCATCGGCGCCTTCCTGTTGGGAGCTGCCTTGCTGGCCTGCGTGCTGCTGATCCCCGGCTTGGAAGGGCTATTTGACGTGGCTGGCCTGGCCGGTGTGCATTTTGGCGTCATTGTAGGCTTCTCCATCATTCCTTCCATCATTGTTCAGATTTGGCGTTTGATCACCGAAGCGATAAAGAGCCGGAAGGAAAAGAAACAGTAAATAAAAAATTCTCCCGTCGGAAATCCCGGCGGGAGTTTTTTGTTGATATTTTTGTTTGGTGTTTACTGATGGGCGTTCCAGGCGCAAGGTCCAATCTCCATCTGAGAAAACTCTGCTTGAAAGCTGGATTCTTCCGGGCTGCAGGCATAGACGCCAAAGGAGATTTCTCCGGCTCCTTCCCACAGATGACAGATCCGCATCTGGGCAAATTCCACTCCGTCCCCACTGCACTCTATGCAGTAGTCGCTGCCCCGGCGGCTGAGCCGGTACCACATCTCCTTGACTCCGGCGGGAATGTCGGTGGTGGCCCAGTCGGAATAGCCGTGGTTGGTCACTACACTGCCCAATCGTTGGAATCTTTCATTTTCGTACTCAATGGAGGCCTTTAACCAGTTTTCACTGTCCAGGTACAGAGCCACCCCGCATTGGTCAAACCGCACTTTGCTGTCAAATCTGGTCTTGACGGTGAAGGAAAAGTAAGGCTCTGAGGTTTTGGTTTGCAGCACCGGAGCGGAATCGTTTTGGAATCCGTAGTAGGTCCGCTGCCAAAGATCGGTGTGCGGCTGGGTGGTGAGGATGACTTTGTCCCGGGTAATTTCCACCTGATCTGGTTTACGGGTCCATACCAATGGCTGTTTGAGAAATTCTGTCATAGCGCTTTCCTTATAATTGAATCACTTTGGGATCAGCGGTAAAGGAATAGATGGTAGCGGTGCCTTTGGTGAAGGCAAATACCACCATCAGACCATCGTCTACGGTGTACATGGACTGTAAAGCTGCCCGGTTAGCTTCCATCATAGCAACTCGGGCTTCCCGGCGCTCATCCAATTGGACTTCGCCTTCCAGCCGCATCCAGGTGCCTTTGTACATTCCGCAGATTTCCACCTTGGGATTTTTCAGCATCTGTTGGTATACTTTTTTCTGATTGTTTGTGACGATGTACAGCTTGCCCTCAAATTCGCATACCGCACCGAAGGGCCGGACATGGGGCTGATTCCCCTCACTGGTGGCCAGGTAAAAGGTGCCACAGGATTTTAAATACTCTACGATTTCGTTCATGGTTCTTCTTCCTTTCTAAATCAGCCCTTGCAATTGGGCCGGCTTTCAGGTATTATAATATCATATAGGAGCAAAAACACAAGTACGATATTTTTTGATACCAGTATCAGAAAGGAACGTATCCATGGCAAAAAAGGAACTATTTGGCCGTTGTCCCTATGTCACCGCCCAAAAGGTGCTTACCGGCAAGTGGTCCATGTATTTGCTGTATCTGCTTTCCAATGGCCCTGTGCGGTTTAATGAGCTTCAGCGGCGAATGCCGGAAGAGATGACCCACACTACCCTTTCCCGGCAATTGAAAGCTCTGGAACAAGAGGGACTGATTGTTCGTCGGGAATATCAGCAGATTCCTCCGAAGGTGGAGTACAGCCTCAGTGAAATTGGGGAAAAGTTTAAATCGGTGCTGGCAGAATTGGAACTGTGGGGAGAAGAATATATCCGGTACCTGAACACGAAAAAGCTCTCGTGAGTAATCAAAAAGCCCTTCCTCGCTATTTACAGCAGGGAAGGGTTTGATTCTGTTTAACAGCATTTTCCGCATCCAACGCAGTTGGTACAGTGGGGATTGTCCGGCAGCTTGCCTGCCCAGTGCTCCCAACGCAGGGGAGTGGCAAGGGGAAAGGAAAAGGTTCCCTGTAATCCAGACAGGACAGCGGTTTCGCCTTTGATTTCCAACACCAACGGCCGGATGGAGATTTGATCCGGATTCATGCAGCTCTGCACCAGCACCGGATGGATGGGTTGAGGCAGTCCTTTTGCCGGAACCCAGAATTGGATGGTGTAGGTGGTGAGGCGAAAGCCGGTTTCGGTCTGCTCCACCTGATCCGCCGGGGAGCCGTATCCGGCTTGGGAAAGGGGAAGTTCTCCCCAGGGAGTGACGACAGTCATAACTCTGCCCCCAGGCGGTAGGCCCGCTGCATCAGTTCTCCTTCCGGAGACAGGTCGCTGTTGCCGCCCACATTGATGGTGCCGGCCAATTCCAGCCCTTTGGAGGTGAGACATTGGTTGTACCAGGCGTAGGTGGGTTGGTATTTGGGGTAACCTTCCGGGGCGCCTTGGGAAAAGACGGTAATCAGCTTTTTCCCCGCAGGGAGACGGTTGGTGTGGTCGGCGTTGGTCATGCAGTACAGCCGGTTTAAAAAGGCGATCATCTGTCCGCTGACCTGGGAATAGTAGTTGGGGGCGCTGACCAGCAGGGCGTCCGCTTGATGCAGTGCGGAGAGCACCGGAGTCAAGCCGTCTTTTTGGATGCAGTCCCGGCCCATTTTCCGGCAGGCGCCGCAGCCCAGACATCCCTTGAAGTCTAATTCGTTGATGTGGTATTCCACCACCTGGTATCCGGCGCTTTTGGCTCCGGCAATGACCTGGTTGGCCACTTGGTGGGAGACACTGCCCGGACGGGTGCTTCCCAATACAGCTAACAGTGTTTTCATTGCAATTCCTCCAACGTAAAATTATTCTGCCAGAAAGCAGTGAATATCAAAGGACACCCGGCAGGTCAGGTTCTCCACTTTAGTCAGAGCTTCCTTTCCTGCCCGGGGTGTTTTCCAATAATAAGGGGTCATTTGGAACAGGGCCTGGATGGCCTGGGGAGTTTTCAGGTGCATGGTGTAGTCCACCGGCAGGATTTTTTGGTAGCAAAACCCGGGATACTCCACCTTTTTCTCTACGTTTTCGTAAGGAGTTTCGTAGAGAATCTCCTTTAACTCCCAAAGATGTTTGGCTCCCGGCACCACATAGAAAAACCCGCCGCCGGGTTTGAGAATTCGCCGGAACTCCCCAATGTCCAGGGGAGAGAAGACGTCTACCAGCAGATCGGCGCAATGATCCGGCAGGGGAATGTGGTGGACGCTGGCTACTGCAAATTCGCCCTGGGGAAGCTGTTTGGCGGCCCGGCGCAAGGCAAATTTGGAGATGTCAAATCCCGCTACCAGCGGGTCCAGTCCCGCTTCTTTCAGAGAACGGTACAGCCCGGCAGTGTAATATCCTTCCCCACAGCCGCAGTCCACCAATACAGGCTGCCGCCGTGCTTGACAAAACTCCAGCGTTGCTTGTTCCAGTACCCGGCGCAGGGGAAGGTAATATCCCGCCGCTAAAAATTGGCTTCTTGCCGCCACCATCCCCGGATCGTCTCCGGGAAATTTAGCGTGTTTTTGTCCTACCGGCAGCAGGTTGGTGTAGCCTTCTTTGGAGAGGTCGAAGCAATGCCCTTTGGGGCAGATCAGGCTGCGGTCCCGGCGGGAAAGGGTACTGCCACAGAGAGGGCAGCAGAATAAACTGGTTTCCATCCAATCCTCCCGGCTGCACCTTTGGTTTGAAGCCCATGGCTTTGAACGTGCAGCCTATAAAAATTGCGACCGAACCTGAGGGAACGGTCGCAGAAAGGGTTTGTGATCATTTATCTTTTTCGTTATTCACCAGAAGCCGATTGACCAGGCTTTCCACCAGTTTCAAATCGGTTTCATTCAGGCTGCGAAACTTTTTAAAGGTTTTTGCCAGCAGCTCCGGGTTCTCCTGGCCTTCGTCGAAGAAGTCCATGGGAGTAATGTTGAAATAATCACAAATGGATAAAAATTCCGCCATGGAAGGCAGACTTTTGCCGGAAGAAATATTGTTGATATATCCTCGGCTGTGTCCCAGATCGTAACTCATCTGATATTCGGAGACTCCCCGCTTCAGACGCAGTTCCGTAATTCTGGAACGAACAAAAGAGTTGTTCATGCTTCTCACCTCTTTAATATAATACCGTACCCTCTGCGGTCAGTCGCCAATTTATTGGAGCTATTTGCAGGAAAAAGTAGCTTGTATGTAGTAATTTTAAGATTTTTGTGGAAAGTGTATACTCCCCGTTCACAGACCTGGCAGTTTCCCAAAAAGGACTTCCGCAGAATGCGCAACTTCGGGCAAAGTGCCTTATTTTTGCCTGGTTTTTTTGGCATCCCCCGAAGGATTTACCCAAACTGCAAAGATTGCTTTAAGAAATAGTGTTTTTGTGTTCTGGTTTCTTGGCGGAATGTAGACAAATTTGCAGTATAACAAATGATTTTTGTCTATTGTTATAAAAAGAAAGAAATGCCTTGAAATTCCTAAAAACTCAGTGTATACTGATAAGAAGTTGAAGAGAACTGCAACAAATAACAGAAATTAGGAGGGGCATTATGCAGGAATATACCAACAGCCAGGAAGCGTTGGCAGCTGTGGAGCAGAGCAAAACGTTTGTCATCGCAAACCTGAATGATTTTGACGAAGTCGCCCACAAAAACGTTCATAACTGCTATGAATTGTTTTACGCCCAAAGCTCCGGAGGGAAGCTGCTCATTGATAACCGCAACTATTTGGTGGAGCGGGGCAGCATGTTTTTCATCAACGATTTTGAAAGCCACTTCTTCACCGCAGAAAAAACCAATATGTATCAGCGGAAGGTTCTGTACATTCATCCGCCTTTTCTCCGTGGACTTTCCACCCCTCAAACCGACTTAACTCAGTGCTTTCAGCGGGAAAACCGGGAAAAGTTCGGTCACAAGGTGCTGCTGAGTAAATCCCAGCAGAGCCTGGTCAACCAGCTCTTGCAGCGTCTGGCCAACACCTCCGACGGATATGGCCAGGATATTATGGAACAGAGCGTGTTCTGTGAACTGATGGTGCAGCTCAATCAGTTCTTTGTCCAAGCCATGGAAGAAGGCCAGCAGCCTGCTGCTTCCAACGAAACCAGCTTGGTGGACGATATTATCAAGTATATCAACGAAAACATCACCGATCGGTTGCAGATTTCCATCATCGCTGCTCATTTCTACCTCAGCGATGCCTATGTCTGCCGGGCGTTTAAAGCCCAGACCGGAACCACCATCAACAAATATATCACCGCCCGGCGGATCACCATCGCCAAACAATACCTGGCCAAGGGCAGCACCGTGCTCAACGCCTGTGAAAAGAGCGGTTTCCGGGACTACACCAACTTCGTAAAGGCCTTCACCAAATTGGTGGGCATCTCCCCCAAGAAGTATGAAAAGCTTCATGCCCAGGAACGGGTTCTGAAGAAGCGGTAAGATGAAATACGGTTATGTAGAGGACGCTGTGTTTTTGCAGCGTCCCAACCGTTTTATTGCCCAGGTTTTGCTTCATGGGCAGCAGGAAACGGTACATGTAAAAAACACCGGCCGGTGTCGGGAACTGCTGGTGCCGGGGGCAAAGGTGTATCTGGAACAGGGAACCAATCCTGCTCGGAAAACCAAGTGGGACTTGATTGCCGTGGAAAAGGGAGACCGGCTGATCAATATGGATTCTCAGCTGCCCAATCGAGTGGCAGAGGAATGGTTGACCCTGGGAGGGTTGGGAAAGTTTGACCAGATACTCCGGGAACAAACCTGGGGAGCTTCCCGGTTGGATTTCTGTCTGAAAAGTCAAGATCGCATGAAATATGTGGAAGTCAAGGGGGTTACCTTGGAAGAAGGGGGAAAGGTGTACTTTCCCGATGCACCCACCGCCCGGGGAACCAAGCATTTGGAAGAGTTGATGAAGATCCGTCATCAGGGAATGGAAGCCGCCGTGCTGTTTGTGGTGCAGATGGATGGTGTCATTTCCTTTTCTCCCAATGACGCCACTGATCCCGCTTTTGGCAGCGCACTTCGTCAGGCAGCAAAAGCCGGAGTGGAAGTGGCGGCCATTGACTGCCAGGTTTGGCCGGATGAGGTCTTGCCGGGGCAGAGAGTGTCGGTAGTGTTGTAATTTGAAAGTTTTTGGTCAGAAACATAGCGAAGGTTTGTTTCGTTCTTCTTCAAAAAGCTGGTGGGACTTTCTCGCGTAAACAATGCGGAATCTTTTTTAAAGGTCCGTGGCAGGGTCAAACCGGGATCTTATTTATCATAAACCGTAAAAAATTTGCCTTGAACCGGTGGCGAGCCGATTCAAGGCACTTTTATTTTGTCTTTTCACAATGATTAAATTAACTGTTTTTTCTCCGACCGCAGGCACAGGTCCCCACATATGCTGCATTGACTCTGCCGCAGCTAGGGCAGGTCCAGCTATTTGCCGGGGCGTCAGCGCGGGGTGGGTTGGGCCGACCAGGATTTCCGCTGGGAGAATTTGCCCGGTTGGGATCGTCGCTGGCGGTAGGATCATAACGGCGGCTTTTGTCGCTGAAAATGGGATTGCCGAAGGATCGTCTGGAGGGATTCATGGCGGCAAAGGCTTCCCGTTTGCTCATGACAAATCCACGAACTCCGATCAGATCATAGATGGATCCGCCCACGCCGATCAGGCCGATCAGAATGCCCAGAATATCTAAGGCCAAACAGCCGGCAAAGAAGCAGATGGAGTTCCAGATCAGCGTGGCAATGGGATCGCCCAACGGCTCATATTTTTCCACGATTCCATTGGGATTATCCAGCACCGTTTTGCTGTATTGAAAATCCTTCACCGAAGTAACGATATTTAAAATACCGATCACGCCGATCACAGCCGCAAACCAGTCAAAGAAGAGAAAGAGGAGAATCAACGCATACAAAACTTGAAAAGACCCAATGATAATCCAAAGGATGCCGCCGATCTGCACTCGTTGGGACAGGGTATTGAGCAGCTCCTTTGGATTTTCCGGCGGCTTTACCTGCGGCCTGACGGTGGTGTCCACTGGGCAACCGCAGTGGACACAGATCACCGCTTCGTCCATAATTTGTTT
>DVGY01000088.1 GCA_018712465.1 Candidatus Egerieicola pullicola
CAGATGCAGAGCATGGATTTGGAGATCACCAGCGAGTTTTTGGCCATGGCCGCCCAACTGGTGTACATCAAGACCGTATCCCTCCTTCCCCGCCACGAGGAAGCGGAAGCGCTGAAAAAACAGCTTCAGGGACAGCTCTTGCAGTACGATCTCTGCCAGCGAATCGCCAAACAGATGGGGACCCAGTACCAGGGCAACGCGGTGTTTGTCCGCTCCCCTCTGCCCATTCCGGTGGAGACGGTGTACCACCGAAACCACAGCCCCCAAGAGCTGCTGGACGCCTATCTGGACAGCGCAGGGAAAGCCCGCCGGCGGCTGCCGCCTCCCAAAACGGCATTCAGCGGCATTGTCAACAAGCGGATGGTCAGCGTTTCCAGCCGGATCATCTATGTCATGCGGCGGCTGTACCAGGACGGCCAGCTTCCCTACCAGGAGCTGTTTGCCCCCTGCGACCGAAGCGAGCTAGTCGCTACCTTTTTGGCCATGCTGGAATTGATTAAGTCCCGGCGGATCACCATCAGCGACGACAACACCATGGTCTATTTCAACCGCACCCACTTTACCGGGGAAGAAGATTCCCCTGCCGAATCAACCGGCGGAAAGGAAGGATAAATGGACAAGACGTTTCTCTTTTCCCAACTGGAAGCGGTGCTGTTTGCCGCCGGGGATCCCCTTTCCACCGCCAAGTTGGCCCAAGCCCTGAACCTTTCGGAACAGGAGCTGGAGCCCTTGCTGGAAGAATACGGCCACCGTCTGGAAGCGCCGGAGCGGGGATTCCGGCTGATGCGGCTGGAGGACTGTGTCCAGCTCACCACCAAGCGGGAACACGAAGGGGTGGTAAAGGAAGCGCTGCAGCTGCGGAAAAACACCCCGTTAAGCAACGCCGCCTTAGAGGTACTAGCCATTGTGGCCTACAACCAGCCGGTGACCAAAAGCTTTGTGGAGCAGGTGCGGGGGGTGGATTCTTCCACCATCGTCAACTCCCTGACCGAGAAGGAACTGCTGGAAGAAGCGGGGCGGCTGGATGTGCCGGGACGTCCCATTCTATACCAAACCACCCCCAACTTTCTGCGGTGTTTTGGATTGAGCAGTTTAGAAGATCTGCCCAAGCTGCCGGACGAAAGCGGCCAGCTGAAAATGGACGATGTCATAGCAGGGGAACCGGCGGAGGAACCGTCAATGCAGGAGGAGTGAAGGCTGTTTGCTTGCTCTGTGGATTATTTTAGGCGTATTGGCTTTATTGGCGCTGCTGTGCAGCCTCAGTGCCGTACTCTATGTGGAGATCGGAGAAACCACCCGCATCCAAGCGGGGGTGGCCGGGCTGCGCTTTACCCTGCTGGACACCCGGGAGGAAAGCCCCCGGCAAAAGGTCAAGGCGCTGAAAAAAGAACAAAAAAGAACCGAAAAGCAAGCCCGCAAGGAGGCGCGAAACCAGCGCAAAGCAGAAAAAAAGCGGGCCAAAGCCAAACAGAAACGAGCCAAAACCCTGGCCCAATCTGCCAAGCAAAGCGCTTCTGCGTCAACTTCTCCCAAAGGACAGGCCCAAAGCGCCTCCTCCCAAAAACAGTCTCAAGGGGAACCAAAGGAAGACGGATTCACCGCAACGGTAAAAGAAGTCCTAGCTTTGATCCGCCGGTGTTTTCCCAACGCCAAATATTTACTGCGGCATCTGCGGTTTCGGAAGGTCACCATCGCCATCAACGTGGGGGCGGAGGACGCCTACACCACTGCCATCCGCTACGGACAGGTCCAGGCCGGGGTCAACACCACCCTGGGGCTGCTGGCAGGATACGGCGCCGACCTGAAACTGGACGCCCTCTGCATCCAACCGGATTTTGTCACCGGAGAATTCCGGCAGTGGATCTCCTTCCGGGTGAAACTGCGCATCGGCGTGATAATCCTGGGAGCCCTGGGGATACTAGGAAAGATCATCGGGCATTTTCTGGGAGAAAACAGCCCGGACAGTTCCGCCCAGCCCTCGGTTTCCCCCTCCCATCCAAGAAACAAACCATCAGCCGGGCAGGCTGTCAAACAAGAGAATGCGAGGTAAAAAAGTATGAGCGAACATCCAATTCAAGGTCTCATGGGCACCACCATGGAAAAGATCCGGGATATGGTGGATGTGAACACCATCATCGGCGATCCCATCGTCACCCCGGACGGCACCACCATCATTCCGGTGAGCAAGGTGAGTTTCGGGTTTGCCAGCGGCGGCAGCGACATCCCCTCCAAGATTCCCAAAGAACTGTTCGGAGGCGGCAGCGGCGCCGGGGTATCCATCCAGCCCTTAGGCTTTTTGGTGGTACACCAAGGGGACGTGCGGCTGTTGGAGATGAACGGTCCCGGGGACTCCATGGGCAAGGCTCTGGGCTTAGTACCCGACGTCATCAGCAAGATCAGCGACCTGTTCAAAAAAGACAAGGACCAGTCCAAACCGGAAGAAGCTGCACCGGCAGACTGACCCAAATACCAAGACAAAATACAGCGAGGGAAAGAGCCGCAACACTCTTCCCCTCCTTTTTTTCTGGGCAGATTCAAATTACACAAAGGGATGTTCCCCGTAGCCGGCCGCACCTATTTGTCCGTCGGCCCAGCCTACTTGACCGTCCATGGAAGTGACCTTGCACCACTGATGGGTCCATTGATTTTCATTGACGTGTTCCCAGTCGTAGCCCAAACAATCCAGCACCAAGCCCAGCGCCCGGGTGGCTCCGGCACAGGAATACTCTCCTTTTACAAAGACCCCATAGGCTTGACTGTAGTCCTCCCCTTCGGTGGTGTATTTCGCCTGATTGCAGTATTCCGCCACTTCCTGGGCAGCTGCCGTGATCTTTTCCAGATCGGTGGCTCCTTGGAAATTGGCGTTGATCTCATCGGCGATCCGCTGCGCCACAGCGGTGGCCTGGGCCAGCTTCTGTTCCTGCTGGGTGGGGGTGGTGACGGCAGGGGTGGACGGCTCTGACGCGGCGGGCTGAGAGGGAGCCGGCTGCTGCGCGGAAGGGGTCTGGGTTTGCTGCTGCTCCTGCTGGGCCTCCTGCTGCACCGGAGACAAAGGAGTGGTAGCTCCGGAGGAAGGAGCGGACAGAGCACTGGTGTTGGATAAATCCCCGGCGGTGACGGTGACTGCCACCTTATAATACCGGGTCATATTTCCCAACAATCCTTTTTCTTCCCAGGAAGTGCCGGTCAAGCCGGAAGCCAGTTGTTCGTATTCCCCGTCGGCGGTATAAGCGCCGTAAACGGTATAGGTGACGACGGGGTTTTCCAGATTGGAATCCAATTTGGAGGTGTCATAAGGCGTCCAGGACACATCCAAAATAGAGTGGCTGGAGGTAGCGGCTGCCGTGACGGTCAGGTTGTTCACCAAGCCGGTGGTAACCTGAACCGGCTGGTCACAGAGGCTGCCGCTAAATTTTTTCCCATCCACCGTCAGCACCGGACACACCTTATAGTACCGCTGAAACAGCTCTTTGGTGCCGGTGAGGGTCCGGGAGGTGTCCTCCAGGTTCTCCGCCACCAGCTGATAGCCCACCTCCGGTTTGGCGGATTCATACAGGGCGTAAGTCACCTTGGGGGCGGAGCCGTCGGCATTGGTTTCCTCAGAAACATAGGGCTGCCAGGCAATGGTATATTCCAGAGGGTTGCTTTCCGACATGGCGGCGGAAATCCCCTCCACGGCGCCCACCTCAGCCGGGGCCGTTTTGAAGGTCAATTCCGCAGAATCCGAACGGTTTTCCCCTTGCAGGGCGGTGAGGGTCAAGGTATAGGAGGTGTCCGTCCACAGGCCGTCCAGGGACAGGGTGGTAGACTGGGTGGTTTGAGTTTCCAAATGCAGACCGTTTTCCGCCACAATCTGGATTTCATAGCGGTCCGCTTTGGGATTTTCCTTCCAACTGACTTCTGCCTGATGCTGGCTCACGGACTGAGTTTGAAAGTCTTCCGGGGCGGTAAATTTGCTGCATCCGGCAAAGAGCAGCAACAGACCCAACAAAGTGAAAAACAGCCCCGGCAGGACTTGTTTGGCGTGCCTCATCTTAACCATCCTTTCTATTGTATATTTTTACCAAAATTAGCCCGGTATTCTCACCCTGATTATACTCCAAAGCACTAGGAATTGTAAAGTGAAAATTTAGTAAACTGTTTTTTGAAAAAGCAAAAGCGCAGACAACCGCCTGCGCTGCAAAAAA
>DVGY01000089.1 GCA_018712465.1 Candidatus Egerieicola pullicola
GGAGTTCACTATCTTCCATGGCAGCGTATTTGTCTTCCAGCGCCAGCACCTTATCCGCAATGGGACGGATGGATTTCAGCGCTCGTTTGGAATAGCTGCCGAACAATGCTTCGTATAAGCCCATAAATAAGTCGTTTCCTTTCCGGGTGTTTTTTCCTGTATTCCATCTTAGTATAACTCTTTTATCAGGATAACGCAAGATGTTTTGTATTCCTCCCAAAATGTTCACAAATTTCTTTGCAAAAATCAGATAAAATGAAAACAGAAAACTTACAGATTACCGGAATCCGCATTTTTGTTTCTGTCAAAGGGTGTGTTTTTCTACATCAAATGGAGGGATTCTTGCGCCCTAAGAAAGTTCCATGTATAATAAAAATCAATCAAGCATCAGGAGGCAGCGTATATGACCGTCAAAGAAACCGTATTGTCCTGTTTGGAACAGCATCGAGGGGAAACCGTCAGCGGACAGCAGCTAGCAGATGCAGCTCAGGTTTCCCGTTCTGCCGTGTGGAAAGCCATTCACCAATTGGAGCAGGAAGGACATCAAATTGCCGTTCTTCCCCACAAAGGTTACCGGCTGGAAGCAGACAGCGACCGGCTCAGCCCGCAAGCGATCCGCCAGGCATTGGACAGCCCTTACCGGGACATCCCTCTGTTTCTGTTTGACACCATTGATTCCACCAACCAGGAAGCCAAACGCCGCCTGCTGGAACAGGCCCAACACCGCACCGTGATCTTAAGCGAAGCCCAAACCCAAGGACGAGGGCGATTGGGACGGTCCTTCTACTCTCCCGCCTCCACCGGCCTTTACTTCAGCGCTATTTTAAAGTTAAACCTGCCTTTAGAACAGGTGGGCTGCCTGACAGTGGCTGCCGCCAATGCCGTTTGCCGGGGATTGGAAGAGTTGGGCGTGGAACATCCCGGCATTAAATGGGTCAACGATATTTACGTAAACGGAAAAAAGGTTTGCGGCATCCTCACCGAAGGCAGCAGTCATTGGGAAACCGGGGTGCTGGAGTCTGCGGTGGTGGGAATCGGCATCAACATCTCCACAGTGGAATTTCCAGGAGAATTAAATCAAAAAGCAGGAAGTGTGTTTTTGGCTCCAGGGCTGCGCAACAAACTGGCGGGGCGGGTGCTGAGTCATCTGTTCACCTTGACCCAGCCGGTGGAACCCATTTCCTTAATGGAAGAATACAAACGCCGGTGCATTGTGTTGGGCAAAACGGTACGGTATCAGCTCCAAGGGCAGGAACACCTGGCCAAAGCGGTGGACATCAACGAAACCGGCAATCTGGTAGTAGAGGAAAATGGGATCCGGCAGGTATTATCCTCGGGAGAAATCAGTGTTCGATTGCAGCCGGAAGGCAGTGAAATTTAAGGAGGAAATGATCTTGCAGGAAATTCGTCTGCCGTACTTTACCATCGACGGACATTTTGGAGGCAGCCAATCCTGGATGCTGGATCCCCAAATGCGACTGGGTGGCTGCGCGGCTTTAACAGCTTGCGACCTTTGCATCCAGCTCAGCTTATTTCATGGCGATACCATGTTATTTCCCTTCTTCGGGCAATCGCTGGACAAATCGCTGTACCGAAAATTCTCTGCAGTCATGAAACCTTATCTTCATCCCCGAATGACTGGAGTAGACACTTTACAACTATTTCTGGACGGATTTGGCCGGTATCTTCAGACCATCCCCAACCAACCACTTCACCTGTCCCCTTTTTATGGAGACAAGCCCGTCCAAGAAGCGAAAGAAGCCGTTCTGGACCGGTTAAAAAACGGGTATCCCCTTCCCTGCCTGCTACTCAATCACAAAAACAAAAGGTTGTCGGATTTTGTGTGGCACTGGTTTTTGCTGGTGGGTTGCCGGGAGGAACAGGGACGGTTCCAGGTATTGGCCGCCACCTACGGGGAAGGCGTTTGGCTGGATTTGTTGCAGCTGTGGGACACCGGTTTTTCACGCAAAGGCGGACTGATTTTGGTGGACAGCCACTGAGAAAAAAGCAAAACTTTTCATTTTTGAGAAAAAGTACGCATCTCTTCCTCCGCTTTGTGCAAAAAGCTGAAAAATTTACGAAAATTCCGTCTTTTTTCCCCTATACTTTCCAAAAGGATTTGGCTATAATATGATTATATCCATTGCGGGAAATCCATAGAAAAATAGGAAAGCAGAGGTGTTGATTTTATGCTGGAAATGGCAGACTTAAAGGAAACCATGACCAAAGAGGCTTATCGGGAACTGGCCAAAATTCAAAAGGAACAGTTGGTAGCCTTACAGCAAACAATCAAGCAGTACAAAATCCCTGTGGTGATTTTATTTGAAGGCTGGGGCACTGCCGGAAAAGGCAGCTTGATTTCCAAGCTGATTTTAAACTTGGACCCCAGAGGATTTAAGGTTTATTCCACCGCCGACCCCACCGAAACAGAAAAGCGGTATCCTCGGTTTTGGAGATACTGGCAGCGGATCCCGGCGTGGGGCAACATGGCCATCTTCGACCGAAGCTGGTACCAGGAAATCGGAATGTACCGGGTGCAGCAAAACATCAGCGACAAAGAGTGGAAAAAGCGAATCCAATACATCCGCCAGATGGAGCAGACCCTGACAGACAACGGGTATGTGGTCTTGAAATTCTTCCTCCATATCTCCAAGAACGAGCAGCGGAAACGGCTGAAAAAGCTGGCGGCAGACTCTCATACCAAATGGCGGGTAAGTAAAAAGGATTTGCGGTGCAACGAAGAATACGACACCTACTACAAAGCCTTTGACGCGATGCTGGAAAAAACCAGCACAGCCAACGCGCCCTGGCATATCATCCCCAGTCACAACCGGTATGTGGCTTTAACCAAGATTTATCGAGATGTCATCAATGCCATCAACGCGGAAGCGGGACGGAAACAAGCCTTTACCCCGGTGGTGGACAACGGCATTGAAAACCCCGCCAGCCTATATACCCGCTACCCCACCATTGAAATGCCCAAGCTCAGCGAAGTGGATCTGAATAAGTCTCTCACCGAAGCGGAGTACAGTGTGGAACTGAAAAAGGCACAAAAGCGGCTGCGGCAGCTGCACCAAGTGCTGTACCACAACAAGATTCCGGTCATTATCTGTTATGAAGGCTGGGATGCAGCCGGCAAAGGCGGAAACATCAAGCGAGTGGCGGCAGCGCTG
>DVGY01000090.1 GCA_018712465.1 Candidatus Egerieicola pullicola
CTATAATAAGTCACATCTTCTAGGGAAACGTTTTTTTCCTCTGCCATTTGATCATAGGGATTCTTCACCCCAGGTTCAATGGCAAATTCCGAAACAATCTGCTCTCCGTTGGAGAACTTAATGATTACATAGCCGTTGGGCTGGCCGTCATCCACAATGTCCACGCAGTAGCCGGAAAGCTGGTCGGTTTCATCGTAGAAAGGAATCACATCTCCGGATTCCAAACCGGGATTTTCGAACACCACATCCACAAAGCTAACTGCATAAGCCGCCGCATTTTCTCGGTTGATTTCTTCCAGGGTTTTTGCGTCCGACGCAAAAACAGTGAAGGGAACCGCGCCCAGCAGCATGGTCAGGGCCAGCAGAGAAGCGATGAATTTTTTCAGTCATGAATGTTTCCTCATCGGGAAAACCTCCTTTACATCTTGCAAATTCTAAATTGTCAAACTTCCAATATCCACAATGCTGTGAAGCTTCTTCCCGGCCCATAGGACTCACCTCTTTCTCTTTGTAATCTAGCCATTTTGAAAAGGTCTATTTCTCTTTCTTAATTTTATTGTATCAAAATAAAAATTATTTTTCAAGTAAAAAATCTATACAATTTTGTGGATTTTGATAAATAAAAAATGATTTTATTCTATATTATCACATTCTACAAGAAATAGTAGCATTTTTTAATTGCCCAAAATCCAGGCATAACAAAAGGACGCATCCAAAATCAGACACGTCCCAAACAAGGCGTTTAGTTGTTTTGCTGCGGATGTTCTTCCTCCCGTCCAGCCAAAATCCCCTCCGCCAAAGGCAGATCCTCCGGGGTGGTGATTTTATTATAGCAGAAATCCTGCCGGAAAGCAAAAACTTTCTTCCGGCAAAACAGAACGGCCTGCCGGAAAGCAAGCCGTTTTTCGTACTATTTATGCCACCGCCTCTGCCAAGGCAATGAGCTCCTCCTGGGTCATGGGAGCAGTACAGCGGATCTGAAGGGTGCAGTAGCCGTCGATCCAGCCGATCTCCGCCACGTCATCGTTGATGTGAACAAAAGCAGGGTTGCCGTTGACTTGGGCCTCCTGAACAGAATTGGGATCCGCCAGTTCTTCCCAACTGATGCCTTGAAAGGGAAAATAGAGCTGGCCGTTTCCATTGTCCTGCTTAAAAAACTGTCCCGGCCCGGTGCAGCAGGAGTAGGAGATCAATTCTCCTTCCTCATTTCGGTACTTTTCCTGGATAGAATACCCGAATTCCGCCCAACTGCCATCCAGAGTATAGCCTTCCGGCGGAGAAAAAGCCAGCAGTTGAGGTTGATCCGGCACCGCCGGGCTTCCCTCAGACCGATAGGATTCTGTACTGGACCAAACCGAGCCATCCTCTTTGGTTTCGTTGATTACCCGCCCGGGGACCAGGGTCAGGGGCACCACCTCAGTTTTCACTGCAATGGGCTCCCGCTGCGCCTGATAATCCACCCGAGAGATCAGCTCCAGCATCTGATTGACTTCCATGGCCTGAGTACAGGAAAGGTGGAGCAGAGATTGGTCATGCACCCAATACACACCGGTGCAGGTGACTTTTACAGGATTCCAATTTTCATCCAGGTCACTGTCCGGCTGCTGATAGTAAATTACCTGGGTGTCTCCAAACTGCACCTCCTGAATGGAGGCGGGATCCAAATTGCCGCTGATGCTGTAGGAATCGGTGCTGTCCGGCCGGGTGAGCAGTTGTTCCCCTGCCGGGCGCTGGCCAAAAGTCAATTTCACCCCTTCCGGGGATTGATAGCGGTCACAGTACCAGTCCCAGGTCATATTAACGTAGCTTCGGGGCAGAGTATCCGGTACATACCCCTCCATGGCGTTTTCCGTTTGGGTCCAACCTTCCGGGAGATGGAGTTCATAGCAGGGAAGCTCCAAATTGGCGGCGGTGGTTTGGTCCACTTCCCCCTTCACAGCGCAGTAGGTAATGGCGTTAGTGTTCTGGTCCCGGCGGACGTCAAAGGGCTTGTATTCTTCCCGGGTCTGCCCCAGCCACAGCCAAAGGAAAATGGCAGCGGCCAGCAGAATCGCACCGGCCGGAAAAGCGATGCAGAGAATCCGCTTTGTTTTTTTGGTCAGGGTCATAGAAGGTCACGTCCTTTCTCGCTTTAAGGTCCGGCATTATCCTTCCGGAATTTCCACCGTTTCCGCCAAGGCAATGAGCTCCTCCTGGGTCATGGGGGTATCGACGGTAAGGGAATAGGTGCGGTATCCCTCCACCCAGCCGATTTCGCACCCATCTTCCGTCAAGTACACAAAGGCAGGATTCCCGTGGACCGTGGCATCCAAAATGGCGTCGGAATCGGTTGCGTTGGACATAATGCCGAAGCCGCCTTCCCGGCTGCCGTTGGAATTGCAGGCATTGCTGCCCAGCCAGCAATCCAGACGAATCCATTTCTGGTTATCTTCGGAATGATAGTATCCCCAGGTGTAAAAATCCGGATTTCCGTGGTTGTTGTTTTCTTCATAAAGTTCCGAAATCAAATACCCCTCCGGGGGCTGGGAAAAACCGACGAACTGAGCGTCCTGGGGAATCTCCGGATTCCCTTCCGAACGGGGACGAGTGACGATAGCGGAATAGGTATTCTCTCCCATCAAAATGGGGGTGTAACTGCCTCGGGCCAGGGTCAACGGGGAATGAATGGGCTGACGGTCTCCCTGGGTATCCACCCGGCTCACCAACTCCAGCATCTGATTGAGATCCGCTCCTGGAGCGTAGCGGTAGGAAATAGTAAACAAGGTGGGCCCATCCACCCAATACACTTCCGTGTGATAACCCAGGTCCCGCCCAGATTCTTCTTCCTGCCAATAGATCACCTGAAAATTCCCAAATTGAACCTCCTGTCCCGCAGGAAGGGTGTCGCCCTCCACAGCATATTGTTGGGAAAAGGTCAGAGTAGTGTAATCGTTTTCCAGGCTTTGATATTCATCCACATAACCGGTGGAAAACCGGTCGGCATACTCCGCCGCATTCAAAGTTTGAGTCCAGCCTTCCGGCGGAGTAAAAGATGCCATGGGCAGAGGGAGAGAACGGTTTTCTTCCTCTTTGGGAGAGCCTTCCAAAACGGTGTAGCCCATCAGTTCCCCAGTGGTTTGGTTGTATAAGGGTTCCAGCGCTTTGGGCGTGTCCCGCCCCAGCAAAAGCCAGAGGATCACTGCGGCGGCAATCACTGCCAAGGCGGCGGGAAGGGCAATCAGCAGAATCCGTTTTTTCTTTTTGGTCAGGGTCATAAGGGGTCACGTCCTTTCCGGTTATTAAAATTTTTTCCACTTTTAGTATAGCAAAAAATATATTTTCTTGCAATCCAAAGTTTTTCTCTTGATTTTGTGCATTCCTCCAAAAGAAAACTATTTTTTCGAAAAGCTGTCTCCTTTTTCTTGAAAGAAGGATTGAAATGAGATGGTAATGTTCCGATTTGAAACTTTCCCCTTGACAACCGCTGTTCCCGGTGATATAGTACGGAATGCAAAAAGAATACAAACTTGCCGCCGGGTAAGAAGAGCGTTGATGTTTGCATCGTTAGGCCTTGAAGATGCAGACCTCAGCGCTTTTTTGTTTGTCCGGGGCCAACGAAAGGAAGTTTTTCAAATGCCATGGTTTTTCTTAATTATCGCGGGACTGCTGGAAGTAGCCTGGTCCACCTGCCTGAAGTTTTCCAACGGACTCACCAACGTAAAATTCACCATTTTCACCATTGTGGGAATGATTTTAAGTTTCCTCTGCCTGGCCCAAGCTACCAAAACGCTGCCCTTAGGCACCTCTTACGCCATCTGGACCGGCATTGGAGCTTTGGGCGCTGTAATTACAGGGATCATTTTGTTCCACGAAGCGGTCACGCCGCTGCGTCTGCTGTTTGTCGCCCTGCTCATTGCCGGAATTGTGGGGTTGGAAATTACCTCGGAGTAAGTTTCCTTTCGCCTGTCCAATCAAGAAAAAAGGCTTGCCGTCTGAAGCAGGCCGTTTTTTATAGAAAAAAAGACGCATCCACTGTGGGATACGTCCAAACAAAACGCTTATTCCATTGTATTGCTTTCTTGGGTATTGCTTTCCTGCTCCCGCTGAGCCAAAATCCCCTCCGCCAAAGGCAGATCCTCCGGGGTGGTGATTTTCAGGTTGGTGTAACTGCCCGGGGTGAGATACACCCGTCCTCCGGAAAGGCGGAACACCTGGCAATCATCCGTCAGATCCAAGCCCAGACGCTTGGCCTCAGCCATGCCCGCCCGGTACCAGGCAGCGTCAAAAATCTGAGGAGTTTGGGCACAGCGCAGCCGGTCTCGGGGCGGAGTGAGCTCCAAAAAGCCTTCCCCGTCCATCTGCTGAATGGTGTCCTTTACCGGCACAGAGAGACAGGCGCCTCCATATTCGCGGGCATCTGCCAGACAACTGGCAATCTCCTCGGCAGTTACCAAAGGGCGGGCGGCATCATGAATGGCGTAAAACTTAGCTTTGCCAGACATCGTCTGCACCCCAGCCGCCACCGACTGCTGCCGAGTCTTTCCTCCGGGGATGACCTGCACCGGGAAGGGCAGCTCCAGCTCTTCCAGCTGCTGCCGTACCTTTCCCAGCAAATCCTGCCGGGTAACCGCCACCATGGCGCAGATGTCCGGGCAGGAGGCAAAGGCCTTGGCGCTGTGCTGCAGCACCGTATATCCGCCCAGCTTCAACAGCAATTTATCCTGTCCCATACGGCTGCCGCTGCCTGCCGCCGCCAGAATCACCCCAACGTCTTTCATAACCGTCACTTCTTCCTTTCCGCATGGACGGAAGCCCGTTCTTCCAGGTCTGGTTCTTGTTCCGATTCTTTTTCTTTATTTTTGGATTTCTCCTGTTTTTCCTTTTCCTTGGTCCGTTCTTTTTCCTGCTTTTCTTTCTCCTTCGCTTCTTTGGCCTTTTCCTTTTCCGCCTTCTTCTCCCGGTCTTCCCCGGTAAACAGGTCCAGTGCCTTATCCGCCAAGGACTTTTCTTCCTCTTCCTTGCGGGGTTTGGGAAGCACGGCAATCAGCATCTTTTCGATCCGCCGGTTCTTCACCTGGGAGATGGTAACCTCCATCCGGCAGGCGGTGAAGGTGTCCCCGTTGGCGGGGATCCGCTCCAGCTCCTCCAAAGCCCAGCCTCCCATGCTGGCAGCTTCGCAGGTAAAGCCGATTTCCTTGGCGTCCAATCCCGCCAGCTCAAAGAAGTCTTCGGGGGCCATATCCCCGCTGACCTGGTAAAGGTTGTCTTCCAACTGAATGCACTGGTGCTCCACTACGTCGCTTTCATCCCAGATGTCCCCAACCAGCTCTTCCAGCATATCCTCCAAGGTCACAATGCCCAAAGTGCCGCCGTACTGGTCGGTGACCACCACCAGGTGCTTTTTGGTGTGCTGAATCTCTCGAAGCAGCTCGCTGATCCGCTTCGTGGGAGGAACAAACAAAGGCCGCTGCATCAGGGTGTGAATATCCACATTGGCGCGGCCTCGGTAGGCCCGGAAGAAATCCTTAAAATACAGGATGCCAATGATGTCGTCGATGCTGTCCCGGTAGATGGGCAGCCGGGAATAGCCGTACTGGAAAAACAGCTTTTCGATTTCCTGATTGGAGGCGGTTTCCTCCGCCCCGATCACGTCCACCCGAGGGGTGAGAATATCCTCTACTGTGGTTTCGTCAAAGTCCAGGGCAGACTGGACCAAATCGCTTTCCTGCTTTTCCAGCACCCCTTCGCTTTCGCTTTCTTCAATGATGTACTTCAATTCTTCCTCGGTGACCTTGGGCTCATTGGCAGGGCCCTTCACCATCTTCTTCCCCAGCTTCTGGATCCACATCAGCACCACCGTCACCGGGGTGAACAGCACCGTCAGAAACCGGATGATGCCGCTGACGGTTTGAGCATAGCCATCGGGGTTGACCTTGGCTAAGGTTTTGGGCAGCACCTCTCCGAAGATCAGCACCACCACGGTAATTACTGCCGTGGAGAGCACGGCGCCGCTGGCCCCAAACCAGGTGGTAAACAGCACGGTGCCGATGGAGGAAGCGGAAAGATTGACGATGTTGTTGCCCACCAGCACCGTAGCGATGGTGCGGTCGTAGTCCTCCGCGATTTTATAAGCCCGGCGGGCCCGTTTGCTGGTTTCCCCCATGTTTTTCAACCGCAGCTTATTGGCAGTGGTGTAGGCAGTTTCCGAACCGGAAAAAAAGGCGGAAAGAGCGATGCACACTAATAGAAATACAATCAATAGTACCGACGAAGGGTCCACAGAAAGTACACTCCTTTTTTCAATTTATTTATCTTAAGTGTAGCAAATCAGCGAGGGATTGTCAATGAAGGAAACCGGAAATTTTGGCGAGAATTTCCGGCTTTTTGCACAAAAACCCCCTTTTAATTTTGGATTGTAAAAGAAAACCTATCTATGTTATACTAAAATTAGAAAATGTCCCAAGCCACAAAAATATCTCTCCAGAAAGGACGTGAAACCAATGACCATAAGTAAAAAAAGAAAACGAATCCTCTGCATTACCATTCCCGCCGCCGTGATTGTAATTGCCGCCGGCGTGGTGTTTTGGCTGGTGCTGGGGCAGGGAAAATCCTACCAGCCCTTTGAAATTTGGCGGAATCCTGACAGCAACGCCATTGTCTACTGCGCCGTAAAAGGGGAGGTGGACAGCCAAACCGCTTCGGAGCAGCCTCCTCCCTTTTATACCTTCACCCCTTCCTCCGATTGGACCATGACCCAAAGCGCCACGGAACCCTCTGAGTACGGCTATTACGACAACACCGACTACTACCAATCTCCGGATGGAGCCACCTTATCCTTCACCCAAAGTTTTGCCACCTCCCAGATTCTGGCCGCCAATACCGACTCTCAGCCCCAGTTCCCCTCCTACAACAGCTACCTGGATCCTGCATACCTGTCTGAAGTGTGGTTTGGGAACACCCAGGTGATCTATTATCAGGAGCCATACACCGACATTGTATTCGAAAACGAAGAACGGATAGAGGTGGATAGCACCAACACTGGGGTGTATTGGGTTCACGACCAGTCTTTGCTCCACTTGTCCTGCGACCAGGCCGTAGAGCTCAACCAGATGCTGGAGTGGATGACCCAAGTGGACTACAATAACCTCCGTCAGCGAGTGGAACCGGAGGAGGAACCCATCCAGCCGCTGGAGCTGGAACGAGGTTCGGTTCAGGTGACTGAAATGGAAGACGGCCGCACCATGTCCAGCGTGGAATACTACCGCAGCGAAGGCAACCCGGAAATTCCGGACAACCCGGTGATGCCCACCTTCCCGCAAGCCCCGGAAGGCTGGATCCTGGTGGGGAAAGAAGATGATCTGCCTATCCTCCATCTGGAAAAATATGTAGATGACCAGGGAGAGATTCTGGCCCTGGACTGCACCACCGGCGCTGGGGAGCTGTTCCAGAACGACGCCGGCACCACCAAGCTCTACCTTCCCTTTTCCGGGATGGGCTGGGCGGAGTTGGAGGACCAAAGTTCCGTCCAGGACGCCACCGTCAACGGCAACCCTGCCTTTGTCCACATCAACCAGGACGTATCGGAAATCGCCTGGATTGACGGCTACTGCACCCTTCAACTGCGCTGCACCAAGCCTCTTTCGGAAGAGGAACTGATTGCGCTGGCAGAACAGGTATCCTAAGCAGACTTTGGATTGACAAACTTCCCGGATACTGTTACAATAAGCCTAAGTATTTCAACTGAAAAAGAGAGGGAATTTTTCTATGTCGAAAACAGTCCGCACCAGATTTGCCCCTAGTCCCACCGGGTACATGCACGTGGGCAATCTGCGCACTGCGTTATACGCCTATCTTCTGGCGAAAAAGAACCACGGCTCCTTCATCCTCCGCATTGAGGACACCGACCAGGAACGGTATGTGGAAGGAGCAGTGGACATTATCTACAACACCCTGCGCCAAGCCGGCTTAAACTGGGACGAAGGTCCGGACATCGGCGGCCCGGTGGGCCCCTACATCCAAAGCCAGCGGATGGGAATGTTTAAGAAGTATGCCGAGCAGTTGGTGGAAAGCGGCCATGCCTACTATTGCTTCTGCGACAAGGACCGGCTCACCGAACTGCGGGAAATCCAGCAGGCCAGCGGCATTCCGCCCATGTACGACGGCCACTGCCGCAACCTGTCTAAGGAAGAGGTTCAGGAAAAGCTGGATGCCGGCATTCCCTATGTAATCCGGCAGAAATGCCCCCGGGAAGGCACCACCTCCTTTGAGGATGCGGTCTTCGGCACCATCACTGTGGACAATTCCACTCTGGACGACCAGATTTTAATCAAAACCGACGGTATGCCCACCTACAACTTCGCCAACGTGGTAGACGACCACACCATGGGCATCACCCACGTGATTCGGGGCAACGAGTATCTTTCCTCCACTCCCAAGTACAACCTGCTGTACCAAGCCTTCGGCTGGGACATCCCGGTGTACATCCACTGCCCCCCGGTAATGAAGGACGCCACCCACAAGCTTTCGAAGCGCAACGGCGACGCTTCCTTTGAAGACCTTATCGCCAAGGGATACCTTACCGAAGCGGTGGTGAACTACATCGCTCTGCTGGGCTGGGCCCCCAAGGGCGAAAACGAAATCTTCACCCTAGACGAGTTAGCTCAAGAATTCGACGTGGCGGGCATCAGCAAATCCCCCGCTATCTTCGACACCCAGAAGCTGAAAGCCATCAACGGCGCCTACATTCGCAAGCTGAGTGTAGATCAGTTCTTGGAAAAGGCCCTGCCCTACATCCGGCAGACCTGCAAGCGGGAGGACATCGACCTGAAACTGCTGGCCCAGATGCTCCAACCCCGCACCGAGCTGTTCACCGACATTCCCGATCAGGTGGACTTCATCGACGCCCTGCCGGACTACGATGTGGAAATGTACCGGCACAAAAAGATGAAAACCAACCCGGAAAACTCCCTGGTGAGTTTGAAGGAACTGCTCCCCGCCCTGGATGCCATTGACCAAGCCGACTGGAACCTGGAAAAGATTCACGAGGTTTGCTTCGAAGTCATCGGCAAGCTGGGCGTGAAAAACGGAGTGGTGCTGTGGCCTTTGCGCACCGCCATCTCCGGCAAACAGTTCACCCCCGGCGGCGGCATCGACCTGGCGGAAATCCTGGGTAAGAAAGAAACCATCGCCCGAATCCAGGACGGCATCGCCCGGCTGGAAGCAGTGGTGGGACAGGAAGGTTAAATTTCCTCCGCTATCTCAATTATAAGACAAGAATCCCCATGCGTGCATCAATTCCGCATGGGGATTTTTATACTTTATTTTCTACCCTTAAGTTGAAGCGGCAAAAGCTATCTCCAACCGACCGCACAGACCGGTTAATGATAGGTATCCGCGTCGGTAAAGCCTTCCTGGAAGGAATCCAGATACTTAAAGCTCAAGCCCGTTCCCCGGCTCACCGCGCCGATGGGATCTTCCACCACTTCCACCGGAATTTTGATCTCGTCCCGAATCAAATCGGACAATCCCTTAATCAGGCTGCCGCCGCCGGTCATGTGGATGCCGCTGGTGTAGATGTCTCCCACCAGTTCGGGAGGGGTTTGCTCCAGCACCTGCTTGATTTTCTCCACGATTTTATCCGCCAAAGGCCGCAGCACTTCGCAGAGCGTGGCTTCATCCACCTGGATGGCCTGAGGATACACCGTCAGCAGGTTCCGACCCTTGACTGTGCAGGTATTGGAGGCATCGGGTTGATAAACACAACCCACCTGCTTTTTCACATTTTCCGCCATCCGCTGGCCAATGGAAAGCTTGTAACGGTTTAAGAAAAACCGGATGATTTCTTCGTCAAAGCTGTTGCCGGCAATCTTCAAAGACTGGCTGAGCACAATGCCGTTCATACTGATCACCGCCACGTCGGTGGTGCCGCCGCCGATGTCCACCAGCAGATTGCCCTTGGGCTCCAGAATGTCGATACCGGCTCCCAGCGCCGCCGCAATGGGCTCTTCAATGAGGTACACCTTCCGTGCTCCCGCCGCCAAGGCTGTCTCCACTACCGCCCGGCGCTCCACGTCGGTGGTGACGCTGGGAATGCAGATGACGATCCGGGGCTTGATGACAAAATGCCCGCAAACCTGCTTGATGAATTCCTTAATCATCAGTTCGGTGAGCTTATGGTTGCTGATTACCCCGTCCTTTAAGGGTTTTTCCGCCACAATATATTCCGGGGTTTTACCCAGCATATCGTAGGCCTTTTTGCCCACCGCCACTACTTCTTCGGTCTTTTTGTTGTAGGCCACAATGCTGGGCTCATTGAGCACCACGCCCTTGTCGCTGCGGCAGATCATGATTTTAGTGGTACCTAAATCGATACCAATATCAAATGAAGCCATGGGACTTGCTTCCTTTCTGTGAAATGACAAAACTGTAAAATGCTAAAAATAAAAGCTTTTCATTTCAAACAAGCGGAACGTTTATCCCGCTTTTTGAAAAAGCCGGAGGAAAAATTTTATCTTTTCTTGCATTCATTGTAGCATATTTCCCAACCCGCCGTCAACTCTGAAGATACGCTTCCAGCAACCGCCCCAGATTGGTAAACCGGATGCTTTTGCGGTTGTTTTCCACCATAAATTGCAAGCGATTGGGGTCTCCCACCAGCACCAGCAGTTTTTTTGCCCGGGTCATAGCGGTGTACAGCAAATTGCGGTAGTAGAGCTTGTCGTAGCCTCCCAAAATGGGCAACACTACCGCATCGAACTCACTGCCCTGGCTTTTATGGACGGTGATGGCGTAGGCCAATTCCAGCTCGGCAGCCATTTGGAAGGTATAGTAAGCGATACGGCCATCAAAGTCGATGGCGGCGGTTTTGCTTCCCGGGTCGATCATCCGAATGATGCCGATATCCCCGTTGAAGATCCCTTCTCCGTCCTCCTGTCCCCGTTTCCAGGGGATGTTGTAGTTGTTTTTGGTCTGCATGACTTTGTCCTGCTCCCGGTACAGATAACCCATGCTCTGAAACTCCCCTTTGGAGGGATCCGGAGGATTCAGCAGGTTTTGCAGCATGGTGTTGAGCTGGGCGGTGCCCACGGTGCCCTTTCGCTGGGGACAGAGCACCTGAACCTGCTCCATTGGGTCCAGGCCGTAAGCCTTGGGCAGACGCCGTGCCGCCAAATCTGCCACCAACTGGGCCGCCAAAGGCTGGTTGAGTTGTTTCAGGAAAAAGAAGTCCTCCGCCCCCTGCCGGGACAGGTCCGGCATCTGTCCCGCCACCACAGCGTGGGCATTGGTGATGATACGGCTTTTGGCTGCCTGGCGAAACACCTGGGTCAGCCGCACCGTGGGGATGGCCTGCTGCTGCAACAAATCCCACAGTACATTCCCCGCCCCCACGCTGGGGAGCTGGTGGTAGTCCCCTACCAGAATCAACCGGCCGCTGGGCTTGATTCCCCGCAGCAGAGCTTCCAACAGCAGGGTGTCCACCATGGACATCTCATCCACTACCACCACATCCGCCTTTAGAGGATTTTTTTCGTTGCGCCGGAAGGAGAGCAATTCCCCGTCATAGTCCACCTCCAGCAGGCGGTGGATGGTTTTCGCTTCCCGGCGGGTGATCTCACTCATCCGCTTGGCTGCCCGTCCGGTAGGGGCGCAGAGAGCCAAAGCGTAACCCTGCTGCTCCAACAGATCCAGCATTCCGTTTAAGGTGGTGGTTTTGCCGGTACCGGGACCGCCGGTGAGGATCAGCACCCCCCAGCGGAAACAGTCCAAAATAGCTTGGCGCTGCAAAGTTTCATACTGGATGCCGTGGGCGGTTTCCCAAGCGTCCACCATTTGGTGCAGCCCCTTGGGCGGGTCCAGCTCTACCCGCAGCATTCCGGAAATCCTGGCAGCAATGTACTGCTCTGCCAAAAAGTACTCCGGCAGGGAGATGGTTTCCTTTCCCAAGGTGCAGCGGCAAAGCTGTTCTTCCTCCACCCCTTCTTCCAGGGCCTGCTCCACCTTGTCCAAAGGCTGATCCAGCAGCTTAGCGGCGGTGGCAATAAGGCGTTCTGTGGGCAAAGCGGTGTGGCCGTTTTGCAGATTGTGGGAGAGGGTGTACTTCAACCCCGCCAGCAGCCGTTCCTTGCCGTCCAAAGGCAGGCCGAAGGCTTTGGCCATGGCATCACAGGTGAGAAAGGGCACCCCAAACCGGGAATCACAAGCCAAGTAGGGATTTTTCTTCAGCAGAGTCACCGCCATCTCCCCATAGGCTTTAAACAGGCTCACCGCCTGGGCGGAATTGACTCCATAGGGAGTGAGAAGAAGCAGCAGGCTCTGCACTCCGAACACCTGCCGGAACTGCTCCAAAAACCCATCCAGCTTCTGCTGAGAAATCCCCTTAATTTCCAAAAGCCGCTGCGGCTGCTGATCCATTACCAGCAGAGTGTCGTCTCCAAAGTGTTCCACCAGCTGCCGGGCCAGTTTAGGGCCAATGCCCTTAATCACCCCACTGGCCAAATACTTTTCGATGGCTTTGGCGGTGCTGGGAAGGGTGCGGGTACACAGTTCCACTTTAAACTGCTCCCCGTATACCGGGTGCTGGGTGAACCGTCCCCGAAGGGTGACCTCCTCTCCCTGAGAGATCCCCGGCATCTCCCCCACAGCGCTGACTAAGGTGCCCTGAGCGTCCAGATCAATAACTGCAAAGCCGGTGTCAGAATTGGCGAAAATCACCTCTTCCACCACGCCGGAAAGCTGGTCCAGCTCCTGTTTTCGAAAGGCCATCGGGTCACCTCCAAAACAATGCCCCCTGTTCTCAGGAGGCAAAAGGATACTTCTATTATAGCAAGCCGGAGAAAAATGTCAAACTATTGTTCTTATTCCACCCAAACAGAAAGACCGCCGGGACAATCCAGCGGTCTTTTTTCTTCTCACCCACCATACCAAGCACCGGCAGTGGCGTTCCATCAGTCATCCGTGGAGGTTCTGGAACCAATCAAGTGATTTTCCATATCTTCGAACATCTGCCGGACGGTGAGGGGCTTCTGTCCGGTGAGCTTTTCGAAGTCGTCGGTGAAGGTGGACATCTGGCCCAGACGGATGGCACGGCCGAAGGTCACCATGCCGTCGGAGCAGAAGGGGAAATTGGTAGCAGTTTGGGCCCACATCTCTTCGGTGGTACGGGGAACGCCAATGGAGTCGAAGAAGTCGTACTGTTCTTGGTCGCTGATTTCCACGTACTTGACGTTGTGGCCGGTGACCTGGTTGGCAATGTCAATATATTCGCCGATGGTCAGCAGTTCCGGCCCGTTGACATCCACCACCCGATCCTGCCAGTCGCTCATAGCGGCACAGGCGGCGGCTAAAGCGCAGTCGTCTCGGGAGATAAAGGCCATCTTGCCCTGGCCCATGTTGTTGGCCAGCACATTGCCGGTATTTTCATAAGCGTTGACATAGTTGGACACCATGGCTTCAGCGTACTGGGAGTCCCGCATAAACAGGTAGTGGATGGGCTGCTCCTTGACATAAGCCTCAAACCAAACGTGGTCGTTGACCTCGTAGGTGTCAATGTCCTTTTCCCCGGCGCCCACAATGGAGGTGTACACCAACCGGTTCACCCCGGCCTTCACCGCGGCATCCAGCGCTTTTTTCTGAGCAGCCCGGCGTTTCGGACCTACAAAGGGCATGGAGATCAAGATCATGGTGTCCGCCCCTTCAAAGGCTTTGGACAGATCTTCGCTGTTGAAGTCCGCCACCCGGGTTTCCACTCCCAGGTTCTGATAGGCTTCCAATCCTTTTTCCGTGGGGGCGGTAAAGATCAGATCCTCGTGGGGCCATTTTTCCAACAGCACCTTGGCGGCCCGAGCGCCAAAATTGCCGTCCACACCGTTTAATAAAATCTTTTTCATCTTACCAGGTTTCCTCCTTCTAGGATTCTTTGACTCTAGTATAGGACAAAATAACCAAAAAAGAAACTCCCCGGAAAGTTGGGGAGTTCCATAACGAAAAGTTATAGAGTTTGAAAAGCGCCTATCATCCTGGATTTGAGAGGACCTTCACCGCTGAAAGTGGGCTTTCGCCGCCGCCATCAGCTGCCGGACCTCTTCCCGGCTTTCCTGCTTCCGGCAGGCAATGACGTAATTGCTGGCGTGGTGGCTGCCCTGCAAGGGAATAGCTCGCACTTCCTCCCCCGCCACATTTTTGGAGGCAATGGCGATTCCTTCTCCCAAAGAGACGGAAAACACCAGCTCATCAAAGGAGTCCACCTCCTTAACGATCCGAGGTACAATCCGGTCCTTGGCAAAGGCAGCCATGTAGTCCTTGTAAAACCCTTTGCCAAACCGAGGGGAAAGGCAGAGAAATCCTTCTCCGGCAATCTCCCGGATGTCCACCTGACTGCGCTGGGTCAGGGGGTGGGAACAGGAAGTGAGAACGCACATCTCATAGGAATGGAGAATTTCATACTCCACTCCCGAGGAATACCGGTAGGTGGACTCAATGCCCAGGCTCACCTCCACCTTCCCCCGAAGCAGGTCATGGAGGCACTGTTCAAAATCGCCCTGGACAAAATTCAGCCGAATGCCCTGCTGCTTTTGGTACTCCTGCAAAAAAGCCAGAATCTCCCGGTTTTCAAAAGAGCCGGTAAAGCCCAGATTCACCACCGGGGGATCCAGCTGCCGTAGCTGGTCCAGCATCTCCTGGCATTGCCGGTCCAGCCGGATGCAAGCCTGGTAAAACAGCTGGCCCTTTGCGGTAAGCACCGGACGGTAGCCGGAACGGTTAAACAGGGAAAATCCCAGCTCCTGTTCCAGCTTGGCCATCTGTTTGGACAAAGCGGGCTGGGAAAGGTACAGCGCCCGCGCCGCCCCGGAAAAGGATCCTGTTTCCACTACCTTGAGAAAGTAGAGAATCTTTTGATCTAACAAAGCCACTCCCTTCCCCTCCTTGGCTCACAGCCTTATTTGTGGTAGGTTTTCCCGGACAGAATGCAGAAGCACCGGTACAGCTGTTCCATCACCATCACCCGGGCCAGCTGATGGGGGAAGGTCATGGGAGAGATAGACAACCGCAGTTGTCCTTGGCGTTTCAGTTCTTCCCACAGTCCGTAACTGCCTCCAATGAAAAAGGCAAAGCTTCCGCTGCCTCCTACCCCTTGGTTTTGCAGATACACCGCCAGCTTTTCACTGCTCATTTCCTTACCCTCAATGCAAAGGGGAATCTTCACCGCCCCAGCGGGGCATTTGGCAAGCAGAGCCTTTCCTTCCTCTTCCAGTCCCTTTTGAATCTGGGCGGGAGAAGGGTCGGACGGCAGCCGGTATTCCGGCACTTCCACCAAGGTGAATTTGCAAAAGCCGGAAAGCCGCTTTTGGTACTCCGCCACGGCTTCCCGCCAATAGCTTTCCTTGCAGTTGCCTACACAGATCAGCCACACTCGGTACATAACTGTTCCTCCCTGGCCACAATCCGGCCGCTGTTCATCCGAGGCGCCACCCAAAGGGTAAAGTCTTCCCCTGGGACTGCTCCAGCCTCCAACAAGGCCGTCAAGGCGTTTTGATAGGCCAGTTCCGGACGGTTGTTTTCCTGGCTCAAATGTCCCAGCACAAACCGCTTGGTGCCGGCTTTGGCCAGCTCTACCAATTCTTTGGCGCAGTCGGTGTTGGACAAATGTCCCCGGCCCCCTACAATCCGCCGGCGGAGGAAATAGGGATACGGGCTGTGAGCCATCATCTCCGGATCATAGTTGCTTTCCAACAACACCGTGTGGCAGCCCAGCAGGGCGTCGTGAATCGAAGGGGTGATCTGCCCCAGATCGGTGCAGACCATTACCGTCTGATCCGCCTGCTCCACCCGGTAACAGCAGCTTTGAGCACTGTCGTGGGGAGTGGAAATGGCGGTAAAGGACTGACTGCCCAAATTCACCGTTTCTCCGGGCTGAATCACCCGCAGGTCCAAAGAATAATCCAAAATCCCCTTCTGCACCAAAGCATCCAGCGTGCCGGGGGTGCCGTACACCGGCAGGTGGTGGCGCAGGGCAATTTTTTGCAGGCCGCTGACATGGTCGGAGTGCTCGTGAGTCACCAGCACCGCTTTTGGGGCCTCCAGGGAGATCCCTGCCAACCCCAGTTGAGCGGCATAGTTTCGGATGCCGATGCCGCCGTCAATGAGCAGGCCTTCCTGAGGGGTGCCCACAAAGTGGCAGTTGCCCTTGGAGGAGCTGCACAGGGAATAAAGCAGGGACATATTGGACTTCCTTTCCGGTTTTGTTCTTAGAAAAAAGCCCCGATCAACGGGGCTAGAATGAATGAAAACAAAGAAGCAGAGAAGAATCGAAAATCCTTCCGGCTGATTCTTCCATGAGCTTAATCTTCTATAGGAGAAAGCCTTCCTTCTGTGGAAGGTGTGGGTATCAACTGACAGAGGAAAGAAAAAGAACTATCACAAACTTTACGCAGCAAAAGCCAAGGCGAGTCAATCGTAACTCACCCGTTCGCTTTTCCACTCCGGCCGGTCAGTTCGCCTGCCGCAGCGCCGCCGGGTCAGGCATGACGATCTTCTTCATATCGCCGCCCAAGCCCCGGATCTTTTCCACAATCTCTTCGTAACCCCGTTCGATGTGGTAAATGTCCTCAATCTCGGTGACGCCGTCACAGGTCAACGCGGCAATCACCATGGCAGCCCCGGCACGCAGGTCGGTGGCCCGCACGGGAGCAGCGGTAAAGTGGTCGATGCCCTCGATGATAGCAACCCGGCCTTCCACCGCAATATCTGCACCCATCCGGCGCAGCTCGTCTACGTATTTAAACCGGTTCTCCCATACCCCTTCGGTAACCAGACTGGTGCCCTTAGCAAGGCAGAGCAGAGTGACGATCTGGGGCTGCATATCGGTGGGGAAGCCGGGATGGGGACGGGTCTTGATGTTGGTCTTTTGCAGAGGACCTACGTACCGCACCCGTACGGCGTCGTCAAATTCAGTCACCTCTGCCCCAATCTTTTGGAGCTTGGCAGTGATGCTTTCCAAATGCTTGGGGATCACGTTCTGCACCAGCACGTCTCCCTTGGTGGCCACAGCCGCCACCATATAGGTCCCAGCCTCAATCTGGTCGGGAATAATGGAGTATTCCGTTCCAAACAGGTGGTCTACTCCCCGGATTTTAATGACATCGGTTCCCGCCCCCATGATGTTGGCGCCCATGGAGTTGAGGAAGTTGGCCAAATCCACAATGTGGGGTTCCTTGGCGGCATTTTCAATGATGGTCATACCTTTGGCCTTCACTGCCGCCAGCATGACGTTGATGGTGGCGCCTACCGTTACCACGTCGAAGTACACCCGAGCGCCGGTGAGCTGATCTGCCCGGACGTCGATCATACCGTACTCCAGGCTGTAGTCCGCTCCCAGGCTCTGGAAGCCCTTCAGGTGCTGGTCAATGGGCCGCACCCCGAAGTTACATCCTCCGGGTAGGCTGACCTTGGCCCGATGGAACCGGCCCAGCAACGCTCCCAGAAAGTAATAGGAAGCCCGCATATGTTTGGCCAACTCATAAGGCACTTCCGGCACGGCAATATTGGCGGTATCAATCTCCACGGTGGTGCGGTTCAGGTACTTCACCTGGCCTCCCATCTCCCGGAGAATCTCTAAAATAATCCCCACATCGCTGATGTTGGGCACGTTTTCAATAACACAAGGCCCTTCGGCCAAAATAGTAGCAGGCAGAATGCCCACAGCGGCATTTTTTGCTCCGCTGATGGTAACCTTGCCCTGAAGGGGGTGGCCCCCACGAATCACATACTTCTCCAAACGGAATCTCCCCTTTTCTGCACAAAGGAAACGGACGTTTGATGGCGGTGCGCCCAGCACACCTAATGTATCAACAATGGCGAAACGGAAAGCCGTCCCGCCCGGAAATTTCTTTATCTTAAGTAGTATAACACATCTGTGCCAAAAAGGAAAGAGTTGCCAACCCGAAATTCAATTTTCTCAGTTCGGACTCTTTCCTTACCGAAACCATACATCATTTTTGTCCTTTTGTCAAGAAATTGGGAGCGTTTCTGACGGAATACATCAAAAGGGGAGGCTCCGGGGGAAAAAGTTGGGGGATTTTATAAAGAGCGTTTCTCCGGCTGCCTGGTTTTGCCTGAAAAAGAAAAAGGCCGAAGCCAAATCTGACCTCGACCTTAGTATCCGACAGCAAACCGGTTCGATTCCCGTGGATTATTTCCAACAAACCAAACCATCGCTTTCCGTTGTTCCAAGCAGGAGTTCACCCGATTTTCGCTCTTGGCCGCAAAGGGTGGACTCAGGAACGTTAGTTACCTGACGTTCCAAACCGCTTCTTCAATTTATCAAAGAAACTTTTTTGCTTGGCGTAATTTTTTTCATTGAGGGTGTTTTCAAACTCCCGCAGTTTCGCCAAACTTTCGCCACGGACGTTTTTGGGCACCTCCACTACAATGTGGACGTACTGGTCTCCCCGGCCCCGGCCGTTTAAGGCGGTGACTCCCCGGCCCCGGAGCCGGAACACGGTGCCGGGCTGGGTGCCGGCAGGCATGGTGTACTTCACTTCCCCGTCGATGGTGGGCACCTTCAATTCGCACCCAGCCACCGCCTGGTAAAAGCTCACCGGGAAGTCGCAGTGGATGTCATAACCGTCCCGCTCAAACACCGGGTCGGGCCGCACCGTCACTGCAACACCCAGATCCCCGGCAGGGCCGCCGTTGGTACCGGCATTTCCCTGACCCCGGACTGCCAGAGTCTGGCCGTCGTCGATGCCGGCAGGAACGTTGACTTGAATGGTCTTACGGACATTTTCCCGTCCGGTGCCGCCGCACTTTTGACAGGGGTCATTTATGATCCGTCCCTTGCCGCCGCACTTAGGACAGGGGCGGGACGTGCTCATACTGCCCAGCGGGGTACGCTGAACGTACTGTACCTGGCCGGTACCGTGGCAGTCGGGACAGGTTTGGGGACTTTTTCCCGCCGCGCAGCCGCTGCCATGGCAGACAGAGCAGTTTTCCTGCCGGTTGATGGTAACGGTTTTGGTGCAGCCGTGGCAGGCTTCCATAAAGTCCAGTACAATGCTGGTCCGGATGTCGCTGCCTCGGCGGGGTGCGTTGGGGTTAGCCCGGCGGGCACTTCCTCCAAAGCCGCCTCCGAAGCCTCCGCCGAAGAAGCTGTCGAAAATGTCCCCCAAATCGGAGAATCCGCCGAAACCGCCTGCGCCACCGGCGCCGGCCCCGTAGTTGGGGTCCACCCCGGCGTGGCCGAACTGGTCATACTTGGCTCGTTTCTGCTCGTCGCTGAGCACCTCGTAGGCTTCATTCGCTTCTTTAAATTTTGCTTCGGCTTCTTTGTCCCCGGGGTGCAGGTCGGGGTGGTACTGTTTGGCCAGCTTGTGGTAGGCTTTTTTGATTTCGTCTTGGCTGGCGCCTTTTTGTACCCCCAGCACCTCGTAATAATCTCTCTTATCCGCCACGGTTGTTCCCCCTCAAACGGGACAGATTCCAGACTCAGACCCAGTGAGAAGCCCGGGCCGGGTCTGGAATGCCATCCGCTGATTGTTTTTTCTCTTGTGTGGTTGTTGCAACGGTTGCTACGGCGCCAAAGCGCCGAAAGAAACCTTCGCCCAACAACAATCCTCAGAATCGATTTCCCCTGGTTTTCGCCGTTAGGCGAAATGACCGGCCGGACAGAAAAGTACGGGACTTTTCGTGGTCAGGTCAAAGGGGGAATCTTAAACATCGGCGAAGCCGTTGTTTATTTGACTTCGGTGAAGTCGGCGTCTACATAGCCGTCATCGCCGCCGTTATTGTTGTTATTGTTGTTCTGACCGCCGGGATTGCCGCCCATGTTGGGACCAGCCTGGCCCTGCGCTGCCTGCTGCTGTGCCGCAGCCTGCTGATACATCTTCTCGCTGATGGCGTAGAAAGCCTTTTGCAGTTCTTCCTGCTTTGCCTTGATGTCGTCGATGTTGTTGCCCTTCAGCGCTTCCTTCAAAGCGTCAATCTTGGGCTGGACGGTGTCCTTATCCGCCTGGGTGATCTTATCCCCAGCATCGCTCATGGCTTTTTCGCACTGGAAAATCAACTGGTCGGCGCCGTTGCGGGTATCTACCTCTTCCTTGCGCTTCTTATCTTCCGCTGCATAAGCTTCTGCTTCCTTCACCGCTTTGTCGATTTCTTCCTTGGACATATTGGTGGAGGAGGTGATGGTGATCTGCTGTTCCTTGCCGGTGCCCAAATCCTTAGCGGACACGTGGACAATGCCATTGGCGTCGATGTCGAAGGTTACTTCGATCTGGGGTACGCCACGGGGTGCAGGAGCAATGCCGTCCAGGTGGAACATACCCAGGCTCTTGTTGTCCTTAGCAAATTCCCGTTCACCCTGGAGGATGTGGATTTCCACACTGGTCTGGCCGTCGGCAGCGGTGGAGTAGATCTGGCTCTTCTTAGTAGGAATGGTGGTGTTCCGTTCGATCATCTTGGTGCAGACGCCGCCCAGAGTTTCAATGCCCAAGCTCAGGGGAGTAACGTCCAGCAGCAGCAGGCCCTTGACCTCGCCGCCCAGCACGCCGCCCTGAATGGCAGCGCCGATGGCAACGCATTCGTCGGGGTTGATGCCCTTAAAGCCTTCCTTGCCCATGATGTTCTTTACAGCGTCCTGAACAGCGGGAATCCGGGAAGAACCGCCTACCAGCAGAATCTTGTTCAGATCGGAGGGGCTCAGACCGGAGTCGCTGAGAGCCTGACGTACCGGGCCCATGGTCTTTTCCACCAGGTCGGCAGTGAGCTCATTGAACTTGGCCCGGGTAAGGGTCATGTCCAGGTGCTTGGGGCCGTTGGCGTCGGCAGTGATGAAGGGCAGGTTGATCTGGCTGGAGGTGACGTTGGAAAGTTCGATCTTAGCCTTTTCCGCCGCTTCCTTCAACCGCTGCATAGCCATCTTATCGCCGGACAGGTCTACGCCCTGTTCTGCCTTAAAGGAGGAAACCATCCAGTCAATGATCCGCTGGTCAAAGTCGTCGCCGCCCAGCTTGTTGTTGCCGGCGGTAGCCAGCACTTCCTGCACGCCGTCGCCCATTTCGATGATGGACACATCGAAGGTGCCGCCGCCCAGGTCGTAGACCATGATCTTCTGTTCCTGTTCCTTATCCACACCGTAAGCCAAAGCAGCTGCGGTGGGTTCGTTGATGATCCGCTTTACGTCCAAACCAGCGATTTTACCGGCGTCCTTGGTAGCCTGACGCTGGCTGTCGGTGAAGTAAGCAGGGACGGTAATCACCGCTTCGGTGACGGTTTCGCCCAGATAGGCTTCTGCATCGGTTTTCAGCTTTTGCAGGATCATGGCGCTGATCTCTTGGGGAGAATAGGCCTTGCCGTCGATGGTGACCCGGTAATCGCTGCCCATGTGACGCTTGATGGAGGAGATGGTGCGATCATGGTTGGTGACAGCCTGACGCTTTGCCACCTGGCCGACCATCCGCTCGCCGTTTTTGCCGAACGCCACCACAGAAGGAGTGGTACGAGCGCCTTCGCTGTTGGGGATTACCACCGGTTCGCCGCCTTCCATCACAGCGACACAAGAGTTTGTGGTACCTAAGTCAATTCCGATAATCTTTCCCATAATATACTACCTCCAAAA
>DVGY01000007.1 GCA_018712465.1 Candidatus Egerieicola pullicola
AGGTTCCCTTATTGCTTTCCGGTTCCCGCACGGGAGGCAGCCCCAAACGAGAAAACAGCTCCTTGGTGAGCAGGCCGTGATGAGTCTCGATTCCCTCATAAGCGGCTTTGGGAATGCCGATGTCCACGGTGACAATCTCCCCGCAAGCTTTTGCGGCAGGCATGGTGACATGGACCGGTTTCTTTTCCCCCAGGGCGATGGTCAAATCGGCGTGGAAAAACTCCCCGGCGATCTCCCCGCTGTCTCCAGAAAGGCCGCTGGGCAGATCCACCGCTACCTTCATTGCTCCGCACCGGTTCGCCTGGGACAAAACTCCCAAAGCGGTGCCTCGGACGGCGCCGTGAAAGCCGGTGCCGAAGATGCAGTCAAGGACAAAATCCCCTTCCCGAATGGCCTGGTAGGAGAGGTTTTGCTGTTTCTCGGCGTCCAGCACCCGAATTTCGCTGCGGTCCAATCGCTGGAAGTTTTCCTGGCTTTCCGAAGTGGAAGGCATTCCCTTGCAGAGGATCACCGTTACCTGTGCCCCTCGCTGGAGCAGCTTTCGGGCGATGACATAGCCGTCTCCCCCGTTGTTTCCACTGCCGGTGAGGATCACCACCTGCTTGCCGATCAGAAAGTACCGCTCCACCAGCAGGTTGGCGGCGGCGCTCCCTGCCTGTTCCATCAACTGAAGGTAGGAACTGCCCAGTTCCACCGTTTTTTTCTCCAACCGCTTCATCTGTTCTACTGTGACTACCATGGTATCTGCCTCCTGTTATAGAAATGCCCGCCCGGTGTTCCAGGCGGACAAAGATGGAAATCGGTCCCCGCGGTATCAGCCTGTCCGGGGGAAAAATTACTGTTTGCTTTTGGACAAAATCCAGGGCTTGATGTTCTTTTTCAGCCCTTCCACAATCTTTTCGTCCGGGTTGAAGATCAGCAGGGTCTTGCCGAAGGAGGCGTGCTCAAACACAGCGAAGTAGGGATCTCCTGCTCCCGGGCTGATGCCGCAGCAGAGAACGGTGCTGGTGTAGCCCCGCTCCTGGTGATCCTCCGGGCGGTACACCCCGAAATCCTCGAAGGTATTCACCTTTACCGTTAGCAGACGGCGGCGTTTGCGCTTGCCGATGATCTTGTCAATATCCAGATCGTTGTTGGTGAGGATGTATTCGTACTCCACCCCGGTATTGACAATGAGATAGTAGGCGCCGAACAGCACCCCCACCCCTGCCAGCAGACAGATGGTGGAAATCATCCCCACAGCGCTGCCCATCAAAAAAGGGACGAAGACCACCAGCAGGATAAACAGCACCAGTGCTCCTACAATAATGCCCACGATCTTGAGATAATCGGCGGCGGTGCGGTGATGCTTGACTAATTGTTCGTGAAAAATATCCATAAAGTACCTTCCTTGCCGGGGAAAATTTCCCCAAAATCACTTGTTACCCCTTATTATAGTCAAAATCAGGACGGATTGCAACCGATTTTCTCAATTTGCCCCTTGCATTCCCTGGATTTGTTTGCTATACTTATCCTGCAAAGATTCTAAGTATCCTGACACGCAGTGACTTGAGTACAAAGCGTCCAACAGGTTTTCTTTTCAGAGACCTCCGCTCCCGGCTGAAAGGCGGTGGAAGAAAGCGGGCGCCGATTCCCTCAAAGAGCGGTTGGCTGAACGAGCCTTTAGGTTTTAGTAGGTACAGACGGCTGGTCCCCGTTACCGGACTACAAGCGAGCGCACAACCGATTTCGTTGTGAATTTGGGTGGTACCGCGGGCCTGACAGCACCCGTCCCTTTTTGGAAAAGGGGCGTTTTTTTGTACCCTTTTTCGCCGCTGCAAACCAAATTAGTGGGAGGAACCTTCATGAAACAGGCTCTGGAACAGATCCGCGACCAGGCCCTTTCCGCCATCGCCCAGGCGGAAAACAGCCGCGCGGTGGACGACATCCGAGTGAAATTTTTGGGCAAAAAGGGAGAGCTCACCTCCATCTTAAAGCAGATGGGCAAGCTTTCCGCCGAAGAACGGCCGGTGATCGGGCAGTTAGCCAACCAGATTCGGGGAGAACTGGAACAGGCCATCGCCGCCGCCCAGCAGAAAATGAAAGAAAAGCAGCTTCAAATGCAGATCCAGGCGGAAACTCTGGACGTGACCATGCCCGGCAAAAAATTTGACCTGGGCAAAAAGCATCCCCTGACCTTAGTTATGGACGAGATCAAGGAAATCTTTTTGGGCATGGGCTTCGACGTAGTGGACGGCCCGGAAGTGGAGCTGGACTACTACAACTTTGAAGCGTTGAACATCCCCAAAAACCACCCTGCCCGGGACACCCAAGACACCTTCTATATCACCGAAAACACTCTGCTGCGCACTCAGACCAGCCCGGTGCAGATCCGCACCATGGAACAGCGCAAGCCCCCCATTCGGGTCATCAGCCCGGGACGGGTATACCGTTCCGATGCGCTGGACGCCACCCATTCCCCGGTGTTCCATCAGATCGAAGGGCTGGTGGTGGACAAAAACATCACCATGAGCGACTTAAAGGGCACCTTGGAGCTGTTTATCAAAAAGCTCTACGGGGAAGACAGCGTAGTGCGCTTCCGGCCCCACCACTTCCCCTTCACCGAACCGTCCGCTGAAACCGACGTGATGTGCTTTGCCTGCCACGGCAAGGGCTGCCGGCTGTGCAAAGGAGAAGGCTGGATTGAAATTCTTGGAGCAGGCATGGTCCACCCCAAAGTGCTGGAAAACTGCGGCATCGACCCGGAAGAATACTCCGGCTTTGCCTTCGGCATGGGCCTGGAGCGGGTGGTTATGCGCCGCTTCGGCATCGACGACATCCGGTTGTTCTTTGAAAACGACAAACGTTTTCTGGAGCAGTTCTAAACCGGGGAAAGGAGAAGATACACCATGAATTTATCCATGAAATGGCTGAAGGATTACGTGGACATCAACCCGGACGCCAAAGATTTTTCCGAAAAAATGACCATGTCCGGTTCCAAAGTGGAAGGCTGGGAAACCGAAGGACAGGAAATCAATAAAGTCGTGGTGGGCAAGGTGCTCAGCGTAGTGCCCCACCAAAACTCCGACCATCTGGTGGTCTGCCAGGTGGA
>DVGY01000091.1 GCA_018712465.1 Candidatus Egerieicola pullicola
TTAATCAGCTTTTTGAGATACATGGCAGTGGCCTCTCCCTCTGCCGTGGGGTTGGTAGCTAAAATCACTTCTTTGACGTTGTCATCTCCCAGCCGTGCAATCAGTTCCTTGATGCAAAGTTGGTCCGGTCCGATGCCGTTGATGGGATCAATCAGTCCGTGGAGCACGTGGTATACTCCTCGATATTCCTTGGTTCGTTCAAAGGCAGTGACGTCTTTGGGGTCCTCCACCACGCAGATGGTGGACTTGTCCCGCCCTGGGTCGTCACAGATGGGACAGAGCTCTCGGTCGGTGAGATTTTGGCAGCAGGCGCACCGCTTGATATTTTTCTTCGCTTCCAGCAGCGCCTGAGCAAAGGCTTCCACCTGGCTGTCCGGCTGTTTTAAAATGTAGTAGGCCAGCCGCTGGGCGGACTTCATGCCGATTCCCGGCAGGGAGGCAAAGGCTTCCACCAGTTTGGTCAGGGAGAGGGCTTGATTGTTGGCCGCCATCAGCCAATTCCGGGAATGTTCATCCCGTTGGTAATGGCATCCAGCTCTTTGTTGGTGGTGTCTTCAATGGTGTGCAGGCATTCGTTGACGGCGCTGATCACCAGATCCTGAAGCATTTCGATGTCCTCTGGGTCTACCACTTCCGGCTGAATGGTCAAAGCGGTGACCTGACGGTTGCCGGTCATGGTGATGCTGACAGCTCCGCCTCCCGCTGCGGCGGTAAATTCCCGCTGGGCCAGTTCTTCCTGTTTGGCGGTCATGTCCTGTTGCATCTTCTGGGCTTGACGGATCATGGCCTGCATATTCTGGGGGCCGCCCCCCATACCTTTGGGTAATCTTGCTTTCATGGTTTTTTCCTCCTAGTTATTGTTCCGATGGGTCATCGGGATGGACAATGGGAATTTGAAGCTGTTTGGCCCGCTGTTCCAGCTGTTCCAGCCGGTTTTCCTGGACGGCAGCTTTCTTTTTCTTTTTGGCTAAAATCCGGTAGTGATGGCCGGTAACCTCTGTCAACGCTTTTTGCAGGGACGAGAGGTAGTTGTCTTTTTTAATCATGGCAGAGAACATCTCGTAGGGAGAGTCTACCACCAGCCGCCCCTGCCCAATGTCGTGGGCGATGGAGCCGGACAAAACCCCAAACAGCGGCGGATTGATTTTTGAGATTTCCTCCAACACCTGTCCCCAGCAATCCAACAGCTTGGGTTCGCCGGCAGCCGTGGATTCCGGTTTGGGAGAGACAGGTTCTTCCGCCACCGGCGGGATTTCTCCGGAAGGTTCTGGCGGCGGTGCGTATTCCGGCGGCGCCTGAGGGAGGGTGTGATCCTCCGGAGGCTGTTTTGTCTCCCAGGGAATTTCCTCCGGCGGAGCCGGTGTTTCCTCGGATGGGACCTTCTCCCTGGAAGGAGACGCCATAGGCGTTTCTTCTGGTTGTTTGACTTCCACCGATTCTGTCGGAGTAGGTGAAGGTGGAGGAGGAGTGCTTTCCGCCGCTGAGGTGGCTGCAAGAGGAATTCCGTGTTTCGTCAATTCCGTCACCCGCTGCTCCAAAGCACTCAGTCGTTGGAGTAAGGCCTGACTGGAATCCTCCAATCCGGCGTCGCTGAGTTTCAGTAAAGCCATCTCCACCCACAATTTTTTGTCCGGGGAGGTGGCCATGGAGTCCAACGCCTGCTGAAGCACGGTAATCCCTCGCAGCAGGAAAGGCAGACTGGTTCCTTCTGCCTGGGTCCGGTACTGTTCCAACTCTTGGGCCGAACAAACGAGAAGTTCTCCGCAGCCGGGATCCGCCTTTAACAACATCAAGCTGCGCAGGTGCTGCACCAATTCCATTAAAAATCGAGTCAGATCCTTGGAGCTGCGGTAAAGCTGATCCACCTGCCGCAGCAGTCCCCCTTTATCCCCGGCCAGGATTTGCTGGGTGATGGAAAAGAGGTAGTTCGACCCGGTGATCCCGGTGATTTCGGTGACCAGCTGGGTAGTGACGTGGTTGTCTACAGTGAGACACTGGTCCAGCATACTCACTGCATCCCGCATGCCCCCGTCTGCCAGTTTGGCCAGCAGAAAGGCGGCATCCTGGTCCAGTACAGCTTGTTCCTGCTCTGCGATGTAGCTTAGCCGTCCGGCAATGTCCTCCGGCTTGATTCGCTTAAAGTCGAACCGCTGGCAGCGGGATAGGATGGTGGCCGGCACTTTGTGGACTTCGGTAGTGGCCAGAATAAACTTTACATGAGCGGGAGGTTCCTCCATGATCTTCAGCAGGGCGTTAAACGCCGCCACGCTCATCATGTGGACCTCGTCGATGATGTACACCCGGTACCGGCTTTGGGCGGGAGTATACACCGCCTCTTCCTTTAACAGCCGCACCTGGTCCACCCCGTTGTTGGAGGCGGCGTCCATTTCCACTACATCCAGCAGGGTGCCGTTGTCGATGCCCTTGCAGATGTCGCATTCCAGACAGGGTTCCCCGTCCTTAGCGTTGGGACAGTTGACGGCCTTGGCCAGGATTTTGGCGCAGGTGGTTTTGCCGGTGCCCCGGCTGCCGGTAAAGAGGTAGGAGTGAGCGGTTTTGCCCTCCGCCACCTGACGGCGCAGGGTTTCGGTGATGGCAGTTTGGCCGGCTACGTCCGCAAACCGGGCCGGCCGGTATTTCCGATACAGCGCCAGATACATCTTGTTCCCTCCTACACACAAAAAAACGGCACGAGGAAAAATCAGATCCTGCACACAGACCGACAGACGGATCTGCGGCACACGGAAATCCACGCTTAATGCTGCTCGGTTCCCCGCCTGACATGGTTCACGGGACGCCGTTGCACAGGGCCCATCGATCTGCGTGAAGGGTCTGACTTTTCGGTCGTGTCGCTTTACTTGAGCTATTATACAATAGGATGGCCAAAATTGCAAGGATTTTTCATCCAGGTCCGTTTATTCCTCCATCCACCGGCCCCGGCATCCCAATTTGGTCAGCAGCAAAAACAACTGGTCGGCCAAAAGATACACGGTGGCGGTGTTGACGTTGGGGTGTACTCCGATTAAATTTCCCCGGAAATTTCGGGCCAGGCCCCATTCCACCCGGTGTTCTTGGTCTCGGAGCAGCCCAAAAGGGGTTGCCGTTCCCAATCCCAACCCCAGAATTTGTTGTAATTCGTCCGGGGAAGCCATGGTCAAGGAGCCGGATTGGAAAAAGTTACGCAGATGCTGAAAGTTTGCCTTTTCTGTTCGAGGCAGGGTCACTAGAAAGTACCGCTCTCCTTTGCGCTCTTTCAGGAATAGGTTTTTGGCCACCGCTTCCGGATGGGGCAGAGATTGTCCTTCCTCCATATGGAACAAAGCGGGATGGGTTGCCAGTTCGTAGGGGATGGAAGATTGACGGAGCAGAGAGAGGACGGATTCCATCATCATTTCCTTTCACAATAAGCAAACTGCCCCTCACGCAGAAGGGCAGCAGTTTGCCATAGCATTATTTTGCTTTTGCCTTTTTCTCTTTTTTGATGCAGGAGAAAATCTGATCCAGTTCATCTTCCGGCTGCTTTTTGGTGAACAAGCTCACCACCGGCACAAGAATCAAGCTGATGAGCATGGCGGCAGCCCCGGCGTTGATGGGACTGACCAGATTTAAGGGGCAGTTTAAGCTCTGGACTGCCGCTGCCAATTCCGGGAACAGCCCCAGGTTGAACAGCACCATGTGCCCCACGGTGAACACTACTCCCACCACAAAGGCGGTCCAGACACTGGCCCGGGTGATTCGCTTGGAGTACAGCCCGTAGAGGAAGGGTCCTAAGAACGCTCCCGCCAAGGTGCCCCAGGACACCGACATCAGGCTGGTAATCAGGGTGGTCTTGTTGGCGGCAATTACCACTGAAATGACAATGAATGCCACAATCAGAATCCGAATCCAAAGCACCTGAGTTTTTTCCTTCATGTTTTTCCGGAAGGGTTTAATTAGGTCAATGGTCAGGGTGGAGGAGCTGGTGAGCACCAGGCTGGACAGGGTGGACATGGAAGCGGAGAGCACCAGAACCACCACAACTCCCATGAGGATGTCCGGCAGAGCCTGGCCCAGCATATCCGGGACAATGTCGTCGTAGCTGGCAAAGTCATCTACGTACAGCCGTCCTAAGCCTCCCAAAAAGTAGCTTCCCCCGGCTACTACTAAGGCGAAGATGGTGGAGATTACCGCTCCACGGGTGACGGCAGGCTTGTCCTTGATGGCGTAGAATTTCTGCACCATTTGAGGCAGGGCCCAGGTGCCCAAGCTGGTAAGAATCACTACTCCCAGCAGGTTTAAGGGGTCGGGGCCGAACAGGGAGTTCAAGCTGTTTTCCGGCACCCCTACGTCGCTGATGTTCCCCAGATTGGTCAAAGCGGTAAAGATGCCCCCTTGCCCGTTGACGGCAAAGATCACTACGGCAGCAATGCCGATGAGCATAATGATTCCCTGGACGAAATCGTTGATGGCGGTGGCGGTGTAGCCCCCCAATACCACATAGATGGCGGTGAGCACCGCCATACCGATAATGCAGTAAAGGTAATCAATGCCGAAGGCTTCCTCAAACAGCCGGGACAGGCCGTTGTACACCGAAGCGGTGTAGGGAATCAGAAAGATAAAGACAATCAGCGCTGAGGCAATTTTCAATCCCTTGGAGTGGTACCGCTTTTCAAAGAACTCCGGCATGGTGGTGGCGTTGAGATGGCGGCTCATTAAGCGGGTGCGGTTGCCCAGCAGCCACCAGGCCAGCAAACTGCCGATAACGGCGTTGCCGATGCCCACCCAGGTGGAGGCCACCCCGTAGTTCCAACCAAACTGTCCTGCGTAGCCGATAAACACCACGGCGGAGAAGTAAGAGGTGCCGTAAGCGAAGGCGGTAAACCAGGGTCCTAGATTTCGTCCTCCCAAGACAAAATTCTGCACGCTGCCCGCCATTTTCCGGCAGTAAACCCCAATGCCGATCATGACAGCCAGGTAGAGCAGTAAAATGATCCACATAACCATTGTGTCGCTTCATCCTTTCTCAATGCTTTTGTACGCTAAAGCGTTGGCGCTTTTAAGTGTTAAAGTACTGAGCTAATTGTAGACAGTTGCCTTCTTTTTGTCAAGGCGAAAGGAAAAAGAATAGCAAAATTCATCAAGAATCGAAATTCTTTTTGTGCAGATTGCTTAGAAACTGCGGATTGAAAGGAGCGGGAAAAGGTGTTATACTAAAACAAATCAGCAAAAAAGGCGGGATATTATGCGCATTACCATCCATACCAATTCGGCAGCCTGCGACATCGACACACTGG
>DVGY01000092.1 GCA_018712465.1 Candidatus Egerieicola pullicola
AAGCAGACATTATCTTTGGAGTAGGCGGCGGCCGGGCCTGCGATACCTGCAAGTACGTGGCCAACGAAATGGACAAGCCTCTGTTCACCTTCCCCACGGTGGGCAGCAACTGCGCTTCGGTCACAGCAATCTGCGTCATCTACAACCCCGACGGCAGCTTTCGGGAATACTACTACCCCAAAGTAGCGGAACACACCTTCATCAACTCCGCCATCATTGCAGATTCTCCCTACGAGCTGCTGTGGGCCGGCATCGGCGACGCTTTGTCCAAAGAATTTGAAGCCGTGTTCTCCAGCAAGCAGGATGATCTGTCTCACACCCCGCTGATGGGAGTGCAGCTGAGCAAAATCTGCACCGACCCCCTGATTACCTTCGGTGCAGAGGCGTTAAAAGCCTGTCGGGAAAAGAAAGACACCCACGCCTTGGAGCAGGTGGTGCTGGATATTATCGTCTCCACCGGCCTGGTATCCAACATGACCACCCAAATGCCCAACTATTACTACAACGCTTCTTTGGCCCACTGCGTATACTACGGTTCCACCGTCACTAAGAAAGGTCACCAGCACCTCCACGGAGAAATTGTGGCCTTGGGCATTCTCTGCCTGCTCACCTACGATCAGCAGTTTGAAGTGCGGGACCGGATCATGGAATTCAACGACAAAATGGGCTTCCCGGTATGCTTCGACGATGTGGAAATCGGCGAAGATGAATTTGAAGCTATGGCAGACAAAGCTATGACCAGCACCGAATGGGAGTTCCGACCCAAAGACGTCACCCGGGAAAAATTCATTCAGTGCATGAAAGATCAAAACCAGGCCGGACGTCTTTTCCGGAAAAACAAATAAAACACGACCAGCCTACCAGGTGGTACGGGAGAATTTCGACTCTTGTACCGCCTTTCTTTTTTGCCAAATAAGCAACAAAAAAGCGCACCAAAAAGGTGCGCTCAAAGATACGAGTAACGGTAAGGACCTGGAGTTCTTCTTAATCCTCTTCTTCCTCGTGGTGATGATGGCAGCCGCAATCGCAGTCGTCCTCAAATTCAAATTCCAAGGTTTTGCCGCAGGCAGGACAGACATAGCTTCCCTGAGCTACCTCGTCCTCATCCAGATAGAAGGTTTCGCCGCAGCCGTCGCAGGTGATTTCATACACCGCTTCGTCATCATCCTCGTCCTCATCTTCATCCAGATCGTCATAACCGTAGAACTCATCGGAAAGTTCATCTAAGTCCTCGTTAATGGCTTCCACCAAATCGTTGATGGCTTCCTGGTTGCTTTCCAGATCGGTGATGGCATCGCTCATTTCATCCATCAGCTCCACCATGGCAGCCAGCAGCTTGCCTTCCTTGGTGGTCTGATCGATATCCAGTCCCTGCATCAAGCCTTTCAAATAAGCGGCTTTTTCGGTGAGATTGCTCATGTCGGCTCCTTTCCCCCTATGCGGGTTTTACCAGAATGTGAGACGGTTGATTAGGCCCGTTCCATGTATTCCCCGGTACGGGTGTCGATGCGGATGTGATCCCCTTCGTTGATGAACAGGGGCACACGAATCTCTGCGCCGGTTTCCAGGGTAGCGGGTTTGGTAGCATTGGTAGCGGTATCGCCCTTAAAGCCGGGATCGGTCTGGGTGACTTCCAGTTCCACAAAGGTGGGAGGTTCTACGCCAAACACATTGCCTTTGTAGGAGCAGATCTTGCAGACCATGTTTTCCTTCACAAACTTGAAGTTATCTCCCAACTGAGAAGCGTTGATGGGAACCTGGTCATAGGTTTCCTGATCCATGAAATAATACAGATTGCCATCGTTGTAAAGATATTCCATATCCTTGCGCTCGATGTAGGCATTTTCAAACTTGTCGGTGGGGCTGAAGGTGCGCTCCAACACTGCGCCGGTAATCACATTTTTCAGCTTGGTCCGGACAAATGCAGCGCCCTTACCGGGCTTCACGTGCAAAAATTCAATTACCTGAAAGACCTGACCGTTGTCGTCAAAGGTCACGCCGTTTCTGAAATCGCCTGCAGTAATCATAAAAATTTCCTCCGTTAGGTTTGTTCTGGTACAGTGTGCTTTTAGTGTATCCTATTTTCGGGGATTTTTCAAGTGCTTCTCCGGAAAAATCCCCGAAATTTGCTAAATTTTCTCTTTTGCCTGGTTATAAGCAGATCAATTCCTTGGATGTATGGTTCAAATCCCGGCAGCCGTCGGCGGTAATGACCACCAAATCCTCAATCCGAGTGCCGTACATCCCTTCCAGATAGATGCCGGGTTCGCAGCTGACTACCATGCCTTCCTTCAGCACACCCTGGCTTCTGGGAGCAAGATAGGGACTTTCGTGAATCTCCACCCCAACGCCGTGCCCCAGGGAATGTCCAAAACAGCCCCGATAACCGGCGTTGTCGATAATCCGGCGGGCCACCCGGTCCATAGCGGACAGCTCTTTTCCCGGACCCATTGCCTTCAGCGCTTCCAGCTGAGCGGTGAGCACCGTCTGATACAGGTGCCGCTTCTTTTCTCCCGGTTCCCCAATGGCCACGGTGCGGGTCATATCGGCGTGATAGCCATTCAGCAAAGCCCCGAAATCCATGGTAATCAAATCGCCCTGCTGTACCGCATAGTCGGTGGGGTGGGCATGGGGAGAAGCGGAATGGGGCCCTGCCGCCACAATGGTTTCAAAACTTACATCCTCCGCACCCAACCGGCGCATCCGAAAGTCCAGTTCCAGAGCAATCTGCTTTTCGGTCATCCCTTCTTTCAGGATGCCCAGCAAATCGGTGTAGGCTTTTTCGCTGAGGTCCTGGGCAGCGGCAATGGCTGCAATTTCGTCGGCGTCCTTAATCAGCCGCAGCCGTTCCAAAGCAGCGGACAACCTGCCGTCCCGCACCAAAGTCAAGCCGGAAAGGGACTTGGTAAAGCTGTCAAACTCGGACAAGGTCATGGTCTGCTCTTCTACGCCCAAGGTAGTGGCGTGATGCTTGGCACAGAGCTGTTTGATCTGTTCCGGCAGATTCTCTTGCAGCACCACCTTGCAGCCCCGGATGGAATGGCAGGCCATTTCATAGTAGCGGAAATCCACCACAAAGTAAGCGGCGTCCTCTAAAATCAAACCGGTGCCGGCTGTGGAAGAAAAGCCCAGCAGATACCGCCGTGCCACCGGGCTGGTGATGAGATAACCGTGAGCGGCATCACTTTGAGAAAACAGCGCCTGTTGCAGCCGTTGAATCCGTGCTTCCATTTATTACCCCTCCTGTTCCGTCTGGCCCAAATGAGCCGCCAAAGCCCGAACCGCCAACAGATAACTAGTGGGGCCGAACCCGGAAATCTGTCCCAGGCAGACCGCCGCCAGCACCGAATGATGGCGGAATTCTTCCCGGGCGTGGATGTTGCTGAGATGCACTTCCACCGTGGGAATCTTCACTGCGGAAATGGCGTCCCGAATGGCAATGCTGTAATGGGTGTAAGCCCCGGCATTGAGGACAATCCCCTGATATACCCCGCGGGCTTCATGAAATTTCGTGACGATGGCGCCTTCGCTGTTGGATTGGAATACATCGCAGTCCATCCCCAGTTTCCGGCACTCCTCCTGAATATCTTGGTTAATGGAGGCATAACTCTGGGTGCCGTACACCCCGGGTTCCCGCTCCCCCAGCAAATTCAGATTGGGGCCATGGATCACCAGCAGTTTCTTTTGCTGTGACATAGTCATTCCTTCTTTCCGGAAAGTTTATACTTCCCCGTCTTGATACCGGCGGTAGGTTTTTTGCATCGTTGCCGCATCCTCAGTTTGGGTTCCAGCGGACTCACAGATAAAGGTGGGATGGTATCCACGCTGAGCGATCAGCTCCATCAGCGGTTCGCAGTCGGGACCGTATTGGGTGTCGGCAAAGGTCAAATGGCGTTTTTCCCCGCCGCCGGGCGTATATTCAATTTTAGAAAAATGGCTGTGGAACCGGCTTGCACGGTCGGAACCCAGTTTGTTTTCCACCAGATCCAACGCCGCCGCAAAGTCTTCCCGGGTGCTCATCTTGCCCAAGGTCCGGGCATTGAGATGGCCGAAATCAATGCAGGGCAAAAACCGCTGATCCACTCCGCACAGCTCCAGCACCTCTTCCAAAGTGCCCAACTGATTGAATTTCCCCATGGTCTCCGGGCAAAGGATGATCTCACTCAACCCGTTTTCATCCAGGGTCTGCTGGGCCTTTTTCAAGGTCTCCTTGGCCAATTCCAATGCTTCCTCCCGGCTGATTTTAGAGCAGGAACCGGAATGCACCACCACCCGTGTGGCGCCCATGGCCTGGGCCGCTTTGGCACTGTCCAAAATATAGCCGATGCTCTTTTCCCGGGTGGCCGGATCAATACCGGACAGGGAAATGTAGTAGGGGGCATGGAGAGACAGGGCAATGCCGTATTCTTCCGCCTTTCCCCTTAATTTTGCAGCAGTGTCCGGATTCACCCGCACCCCTCTGCCGCACTGGTATTCAAAGGCGGTGAGGCCGAATTTGGACAGGTACTCCGGCACCTGAATGGAATTTTTATAGCCCAGGGCGCGGAAACTGTCCGCTGTTCCCGCCGGGCCGAATCGGGGTTGATCCATCGCTGAATTCTCCTTCCGGTTCATTTGGAAAACCGTTGTTTCGTTTTGTGCCACAAGGGCCGTTCCAGCACCCGCTTGATATGTAGAAACCCATGGGTTTCCGGTTCAATGGGAACGCAGAGCGCCACGGCAAGCCCCGCCAAGTTTGCACCCAACACATCGGTGAAAAACTGATCCCCCACCGCCAAAATCTGTTTTGACGGCAGCTCCAGCGCTTTGCTGGCCCGACGGTATCCTTCCGGCAAAGGCTTCTTCCCCTGGCAGACAAACTCCAGCCCCAGCTTTCGAGCGAAAGGTTCCACCCGCGGGGGATGGTTGTTGGACAGGAGAATGCAGCGGATTTTTTCCTCCTGCAATTCTTTGAGCCACTGGGCCACTTGAGGCGAAAGCTCCTGGGCGTTGTGCCGGGTCAGGGTGTTATCAATATCCAGAATCAAGCCGGCATAGCCTTTGCTTTGGCAGAATGCCGGAGTGATCTGGGTGACGCCGGAGAAAAGATAGTCCGGGGTAAACAGGCCCATGCCAACCTCCTTGTTTTGGAACACAAAACGAAAAAGCGAGCACAAAAATGCCCGCTTTCACGATCCTCTTATCTGTACTTGCGCTTGCGTGCCGCCTCAGACTTCTTTTTCCGTCTGACACTAGGCTTCTCGTAATGTTCACGCTTGCGAACTTCGGCCATAACGCCGGACTTTGCGCAAGATCTCTTGAATCTTCTCAGAGCACTGTCCAGAGATTCATTTTCTTTTACACGAACTTCAGACACTTCGTTTCCCTCCCTTTGCCAACCGGCAGAGGTTTACAAAACCGCTACTGTTTTGCAACAGATGAAATTATACACGTTCTGGCGGGGAATGTCAAGGGTGAGCAGGAAAAATCAAAGCTTTCCGGTGTTTCTCACAACTTTCGGCCTCAAAAACCATCAAGATGAACAAGAAACCTTTCCCTTTTTTCGGGTCAAGCTGGAAATGATTCCCAATCATCACATTCTATGACGGTTACTTCATTCCTTTGGAAACCTGGGCGCAGGCTTCCATGGCGTCCATCACAGCTCCTCGGAAACCCTTCTCTTCCAGCACCTTGACCGCCGCAATGGTGGTGCCGGCAGGAGAACAAACCATATCCTTCAGCTCGCCGGGATGCTTTCCGGTTTCCAGCACCATCTTGGCGCTGCCCAGCACTGCCTGAGCAGCAAAGTGGTAGGCCTGAGCCCGAGGCATTCCCTGCTGGACTGCAGCATCTGCCATGGCCTCAATGAATAGAAACACATAGGCAGGGGAGGAACCGCTCACCGAAGTCACCGCATCCATCAGCCGTTCCGGCACCTGCTCCACCAAGCAGAAGGCAGAAAAGGCTTGCTTCATCTCCTCCAATTCGCCGGCGTCCACGTTGTCATTGGGGCAGACGGCAGTCATGCCTTCTCCCACCATGGCGGGGGTATTGGGCATGGTACGGATCAGCTTCACCGGTTTGCCGAACTGCTTTTCCATAGTGGCGATTTCCTGACCAGCAGCGATGGTTACAACAACGGTATCTTCCGAAATCACCGGTGCAATCTCTGCAATCACCGCCGGATAAAACATGGGTTTCACCGCCAGTACCAAATACCGGGATTTGGCCGCCACTTCCTTGTTGTCTCCGGTGGTCTTAACTCCCAGAGCTGCCACAGGCTCCAGGGCAGCCGCCAAAGCGTCGGACGCAATCACTTGATTGGCTTTGACTGCATTGTGCTCTACCATGCCACGGATCATGGCTTTGGCCATATTGCCGCAGCCGATAAATCCCCACTGCATTTCCTTCATATCGTTTCATCCCTTCTCGGGGCAAAGCCAGCCCCTTTTTCGTCAGTATACCACAGCGGCAAAAAAAGCACAAGAGAGACGTCTTTTCCCATTTGCCGCCGGAAGTTTGCTTTTGGGAAATATGGCGCATTTTGTCGAATTATAGCACACGATAGTTTGCTTATAGCCGTTGATTTGCCCTTTTAATGATGCTACAATAAAGAAAAAGGATTTCCATATTTTGTAAAAACAAAATTGCATCATAAATCGAACTCGTGCAGTTCTATTTGTCTTTTTTACTCTTGTATCGTTTTTGAACCACGCATTCCGGTCGTTTTTCCCAACAGAATTTTCATCCCCCCTGCTGCCGGAATGATGGAAATACCATTTTAGAAAGGAGGTAAGACACACCATCCAAACCCCCGCTTCCCCAAAAGGGGGTTCCATTTCAACATAAGAAAGGAATGACAAATATGCTATGCAGTTCAAAAACCAAACGAGTTCTTGGTTGGCTCGCCACCATCCTCTCCCTGCTGCTAGTTTGGACGGGAACGCAGACAGGAATCTCCCCTGCCTTTTCCGTGCAAGCAGCGGCCAGCTCCTCCTCCACCTCCAACACCACTCGGGTATCGGTTCACGACCCCTCCATTTTTTACGACTCTTCCAGCGATGAATACTACATCTATGGCTCCCATTTAGCCCAGGCTTCCTCCACCGATTTAAGAAACTGGCAGGCGGAAGGAGTGCAGGGCTACGACAACGCCACTCTGTATGTCAGCGAAAACGTAGAGGGCACCTACTACCTGCAAAACAAACACAGCGGCTTGTATCTGGATGTCACCGACGGCTCCACCGAAAACGGAACCAACATCCGGCAATGGAGTTACAACGGCTCTCAGGCACAGCAATTCCGCTTTGTCTCTACCGGCGACGGCTACTACTACATCCTCACAGGCGCTTCCAATTTTGAAAAGTGCGTGGACGTGGAGAACGGCAGTGCCGCAGACGGCGCCAATGTAATGCAGTGGGAATACTGGGGCGGCGAAATGCAAAAGTACCGGGTGGTCCAACAGCCGGACGGCACTTACGCCATCCTCACCAACGCCAGCGGCTGCCAATCCGCCTTAGATGTTTACGATTGGAGCACCGAACCAGGCGGCAATGTCAACCAATGGACTTGGTCCGGCGGAGATTGTCAAAAGTGGAGTTTGATCGAAGCACAAGCCAACAGCGGCAGCACCCAGGCATCCACCGGAGAGCCGCTGGAAACAGCGTTAGCGTCCCCCTTCCTGTGGGCCGGCTACAATGATGTAGACTGCTCCGGCGGCTACGCTGTTTGGGCGCCGGATTTGATCTACAACCCAGACTATATTTGGCCCGATGGCACGGAAGGCGCTTACATGATGTATTTCTCCACCTCCTCCACCGCCATCCGTTCCTGCATCGCCTATGCGGTTTCCAAATCCGCTTCCGGCCCCTTCTCCTATGTGGATACCGTGATTTATTCCGGGTTCACCAACTACGACAACAACGTCACCACCACTTCCGATCTGGGCACCAAAACCGTCAATACCCATTACAACAACACCAACCTGCCCAAGCTGCTGGAAGAAGGCAAAATCAGCTCCATCCGCACCGGATGGTTCACCTCCAACGGTGGGTACAACAACACCCTGTTCCCCAACGCCATCGACCCCACTGTCCTCTTTGACGAGGATGGCAATCTGTGGATGACCTACGGTTCTTGGTCCGGCGGCATTTTCCTGCTGGAACTGGATCCCACCACCGGCGAACCCCTCTACCCCGGCCAAAACAGCGGCAACACCGACGGGTACTTTGGAACCCGGATTGCCGGAGGATATGGGAAGTCCGGAGAAGCGCCTTACCTGTTCTACGATGAGGAAAGCGATTACTACTACCTGTATGTTACCTACGGCTGGCTGGGCGTAGACGGCGGTTACCACATCCGACTGTACCGCTCCTCCACCATTGACGGCAATTACCAGGATGCTGCCGGAAATTCCGCCGTTTTCACCTCCACCACCAACCAGGCAGAACGGGGTATTAAACTGTTCGGCAACTACGATTTCTCCTCCTTCGACGGAGTAGGTTACAAATCCGGCGGCCACAACTCTGTCTTCCGTGACACTGACGGCCAGCGGTATCTGGTTTACCACACCCGGTTCAACAACGGCACCGATTACCATGAAGTCCGAGTCCATCAGCAATTTTTGAATCAGGACGGATGGCCGGTTACTGCAGTTTACGAATATCTGGGAAGCCAAATTTCTCCCACCGGCTACAGTCTGTCGGACATGGCCGGCACCTATGAGCTGGTCAACCACGGCACCGATGCCTCCACTGCCAACGTGGGAATGCTGGCCACCCAACGGGTCAGCTTGAACCCAGACGGCACCATTACCGGGGCCTACAATGGAACCTGGACCTATCAATCCGGCACCTACTACTGTCAGATGACCATCAACAACGTGGTTTACAAGGGAGTTTTCTTCAAGCAAAAGGATGAATCCTCTGCCCACAACGAAGTCATGACCTTCTCCCTGATTGGGGCCAACAACGAAAGTATCTGGGGCTCTCAGATTGCACCCTATCTGGACAATGTAGAAGGAACCTTCTATGTGAAAAACGCCTTCTCCAACCTGTATCTGGACGTGGCAGACGGCAGTGCCGCAGACGGCGCTAATGTGCAGCAATGGTCCTATAACGGCTTCCAAGCGCAGCAATTCCAGATTGTCTCCGACGGTGACGGCTATTACCACATCCTTACCGGGGCCTCCAACTTCACCAAAGCCCTGAACGTGGACAACAACCTGACTGCCGACGGCACCAACATCAATCAGTACCAATACACCGGGGCAGCAAACCAACAATTCCAAATTCAAAAGCAGGCAGACGGCACCTATGCCATCCTTAGCCGGAACACCAACGGTCTTTCCGGACTGGATGTGTATAATTGGAGCGATCAGCCGGGCGGCAATGTGAATCTTTGGAACTATTGGGGCGGCGACTGCCAAAAATGGCTGTTAGAGCCGGTATAATTCCATCCATGAAAAATCCAAAGTCATAAACAGCAACGGCGCTTCCGTCCTGATTTCGGGAAACGGAAGCGCCGTTTTCAAGATGATTTTTACTAAAAAGAAAAGCGGCAATCTTCTTTCGAAAACTGTCGCTTCTTGGTGGTGGAGACGGGGAGACTCGAACTCCTTACCTCTACAATGCGAATGTAGCGCTCTCCCAGATGAGCTACGCCCCCACAAAAACCGGCAAGTCAGCCGGTTTTGTTGTCTGGTGGAGCTGGAAACGTGACTCGAACACGCGACCTGCTCATTACGAATGAGCTGCTCTACCAACTGAGCTATTCCAGCAAAATCGACTGTGCCATCCCTGACTTTGCAATTATAGCACAGCCGCCGCCGATTGTAAAGTGGTTTTTTCAATTTTCCGCCGGTGCGGAAAGGAAGGCGCTGTCCGCCACACAAAACCGATAGGGCCAGTTTGCGGCTTCCCCGGCGTAGTCGATGTGAATGCGCTTGCTCACTGCGATTTGCTCTTCCGGCAGAGCGGGGGCGTCTTCCAGCCAAAGCTGATCTCCCAGCAGATCCATGCCGTAACAGCTTCGGTCAATGGCCATGGCCTGACAGAGTTTTCCCGGACCGCTGCACAAATTATGAACCCGGTTGGTGTGCCGCCTCTGTTCCATAAACTTCAGTCCGGCCACCGGTTCCAGCGCCCGGAGCAGCACGACATGAGGCGTTCCTTTTGGCGCAGCAACAATGTTCATACAGCAGTGCATCCCATAGATCAAATACACATAGGCAAAACCGCCGGGGCCAAACTGAATCCGGGTGCGTTGGGTATTACCTTTATAGGAATGAGCGGCGGGATCCTGCAGCCCCAAATACGCCTCTGTTTCTACAATTCGCCCGGCCGTAAGCTGTTCCCCCACCCGGCGCAGCAACACCTTGCCCAGCAACGCCTTGGCCAAAGACAAACCATCTTGCTGATAGAAACTGCGGGGTAAACTATGATTGCGATGTGAATCAAACATGGTCAAGTCCTATTTCTTCTTTTTGCGGGAAAAAATCCGCACCCAACGGGAAGGGTGTTCCTCCTTCTTATGGCGCTTTTCAAATTCATCGTCAGAAAGCTGCGTGGTGCACACCTCACCGCTTTCCGTTTGATGCAGATACTCCAGGTCCATATATTCAATAGTATCCGGATCCAGTTTGCGCTTGCGCAGCTGCCGGCCTACTCGTTCCTTAATCAGCACGTACAGCACTGCAAATACCGGCACCCCAATGACCATCCCCACAAAGCCAATGAGGTTGTTCATCACCAAAATGCTCACCATTACCCAGAAACCGGAAAGGCCGATGGAATCGCCCAAAATCCGCGGACTGATGACGGTGCCGTCAATCTGCTGCAGCACCAAAATCATAATGATGAACCACAAACAATCCCAGGGATCCACCATTAAAATCAACAGTGCAGAAGGAATGGCGCCGATGAAGGGGCCAAAATAAGGAATCACATTAAAGATGGTCATAATTACGCTGACCAGCAGAGCATAGGGCATCTGGAAAATGGCCATCAGGATAAAGCAGATCACGCCCACAATCACAGCATTGATAATCTGACCGCTGATAAAGCCGCCAAAGGTGTGATGCGCCAGGCGGGTCACCCGCAAAATACCGTTGGCGTGGTCTGACTTGAAGCAGGCAAACAGGATTTTCTTGGCTTGGGCGGAATACAAATCCTTGTGGTACAGCACGTAAATTGCCAAAATAAAGCCTACCACCAGGTTCAACAGCCCGGTAAAGAAGCCCATAATGCCGTTGGTAAGATTGCTCACCCAATCTCCCATTTGAGGCAGCACAATGTCGCTGAGGAACCCAATGACGGTGTCCTGAAACTCATTGAAAAACTCACTGATTTGCTGCTGCAGATCCGGCTGGTTGGCCAAAAGCTCCATTAAAGTGTCCCGCAGATTGGTGAAGTAGCCGGGCAAGGCCACAATCAAACTGCTGATGGAATCAATCAGCTGAGGCAGCAGCAGCCACAGCAGCCCTGCAATAACAGCCAATGCAATGAGCATGGCGGTAACCACCGCCAGCGCCCGAGTGACCTTTTGAGCCTTGGCCTTCTTTTCGATCTTTTTGGCAATGCCGGGATAGTACAACTTTTCAAAAAAGCGCATCACTGGCAGCAGCAGATAGGCAATCACCAGTCCCATCAACACCGGCGTGAATGCGGCAAACAAGGTGCCAATCACTGAAGCAATGACTTCAAACCGCCAAAGAATAAACAGCAGCAGGATGGATGCCACAATCACTGAAAAAGCTACAATCCCCGCCGAAATATGCTTCGGTTCGATTTTACGTTTCATAACTCCCTCACATCCCTTTTGGAAACGTCGTTTTACTCTGCTTGTATCATAACACAGGGAGGTGGAAAAATCCACCGTCTTCCCGGAAAAAATCCCAAAAGAGCGGTTATCCCTCTCCCGTCCACAAAGCCACTAAACTGTTTCCCACCAATACGGCGCTGCGCTTGGCCTGGGCAAGGGTATTGCCGTGGCTGCCAAATTCCAACAGCAGGCTTCCCGTGGTAAGATCCTGGTTGTAAAACCGGTTTTGGTCGAAAAGGATGGGGCGCATCAAATCCGGATAAAGTTGAGCGGCTTGTTGCTGCAACCCGGCAGCAAAGGTGAAATTCTGCCGGAAATTGGGGATCCGGTCTCCATCGGCACAGGAAATAATCATCACCTGTGCCACCTGCTGTCCTTCCACCGTGGCAGTGGGAGCAATCACCGTATTGTCGTCCCGGGTAATGGCGTCCCGATGGACATCCAAGGTTACCTTGATGGAAGGGTATTGTTCCAGATACTTGCGCATAGTCTCTCGGCTGCGGTCATAGGCGCCGGTGTAGCTGGGATTGTCGTGCTGGGTTGTGTCGTGAATCACCTTGATTCCTGCCTGCTCCAAGGTCTGGGTCAGCACCTCCCCCACTGCCACCATATTCTCTTCATTCTGATCGCTGCGGAAAGACTCATTCAGCCCATACCAGCCCCGCAAAGTGGGCAGATAGGATTCGGTGGCGTGGGTGTGGTAGATCAACACCTGGGGCTGATCGCTGTTTAATTCAATGTCAAAGGGCAATTCCTGCCGGGACAGAGACAAAATCTCCTCCGTCCCCAAACCGCTGAGGTTCCGAACCCAGCCGGAATCCAACGCTAAATATTGACTGCTGCTCCCTTCCCGATAGGTTTGCTGCACCACCGCAGCGGTGTTTTCAGCGGGCTGAGCGGTAGGATCTGCTGGATCGGCAATGGCAGCCAAAGCCTGGGCTGTGTCCTGCGCCGGCCGAACGGCGTCCTGAGATGGGGATTCCGTCTCTTCCGGCTGAGAGGCGGCCGGCTCCACCGGCTGGGCAGCTTCTTGGTTTTCGGTGTCGTTGATCTGCTCCACCATCTGCTGAGCAGCGGGAGAAAGAAAGCTCAATCCAGTACACACCGCTGCCGCCTGGGCTAAAGTGCCGGAGATAGGCGCCAACAGCGGCGGCAGCAGATACCACAACAATGCCCCGGCCGCTGCCACGGCCAACAGCCGAATCAGCCACCCTTTCAGCCGCTTTCCCATGCACCTTCACCCTCCCTGTCAATCTCAAACCAGTGTATGACAGGGGTAGACAGATTAGAATGGGACTAGCCTGTCAAAGCCAGAATTTCCTCAGTTGACAGGGTGGGTTGAAGGGCAATATTGATGGCACAGGCAGTGAGTTTGGCGGCGTGCTCTAAAATCAAATCAATCTCCCGAGGGGTGACAATCAAAGGCTGGGAAGGGCCGGAAATCTCCGCCACCATCGGCACTCCCACCCCAATCACCGGCACCCCCAACGTGCGCCGGTTCAGCTCCTGACGGTTGTTATGCACCCCGCTGCCGGGGACAATGCCGGCGTCGCTCATCTGTACCGTCCGCCCCAACCGCTCCAAACCGGAACAAGCCAGGGCGTCCACCACAACCACCGCTTGAGGCTGCACCACCCGGCACACCGCCTGGATCAGTTCCGCGCTCTCCACCCCGGTTTGTCCCAACACTCCGGGGGCAAAGGCGCTGACCGGGTTGACTCCCTCCAACCCGATCTCTTTGGTCAAAGAACCGGGAAGATGACGGGTCACCAAAATCTGATCTGCCACCTGGGGGCCGTAGGCGTCCGGGGTAATGCTGCGGTTACCCAGCCCCGCCACCAGCACCCGATGGCAGCCCTCCGGCAGCAAGCTTTTAAGACAGTCCGCCAAATCCTCCGCTTCCTGAAAAGACACCCCGCTGTCCCGGGCAAAAGGGGCAGGATCTGCGGTCAGATAGCGGCCTACCGGTTTTCCCATCCGCTCTGCCGCCTGAGGAGAAGAGACGGTAACCTCTTCGCAGGCCAGCTGCCCCTGGGTAAACCGGCGATGCTCCAACCCTTGCAAAGAAGCCTCTCCGGCAAAATCCATACATTCCAGGGCCAAATCCGTTCGGCTGTTCATACAATACTCCTAAATCTAAAATTTGTTCCAATTACCCCTTGCGTTTCGCCGCATTCCGTGGTATCATATTGAATGCTGTCATAGTCTTAACGTGTCTCAAAATAAGGGTATGAAACGATTCTGTACCGCTAGTGTGTCTAACAATGGCGGTTTCATGCAAGGAGGTGCTGGGGATGCCCAATATCAAATCTGCTAAGAAGCGTGTTCTGGTCAACCAGACTAAGGCCGCTCGGAACAAGGCTCTGAAATCCAATCTGAAAACCATGATGAAGACTGCCAACCAGGCGGTGGAAGCTAAGGCTGATAACATGGACGCCGCTGTGGCCAACGCAGTGAAGACCATCGACATGGCCTGCTCCAAAGGCTTGATCCACAAGAACAACGCCGCCCGGAAAAAGAGCAAGCTGGTAAGCAAGCTCAACGCTGCCAAAGCGTAATAGAATTTTGTAAGAAAACAGGCCTCCAACCTCTGGGCCTGTTTTTCTTTTGTCTTTCTATATTACTATTTGTATAATTCGTAAGTCATACTCCATTTTGGCAAAAAGAAAACGCTTGGAAAGAATTTCTCTCCAAGCGCTGTTTTTATCTTGTGAAATTAAGCTTCGGCCTTTTCTTCCTTAGCTGCTTCCACCTTGGCCTGATAGTCCTTGCCGTAGTAGGCTTTCAGGTACATTTCCTTGATCTCGCTGATCAGGGGGTAACGGGGATTGCTTCCGGTGCACTGGTCATCAAAAGCATTCCGAGACATTTCGTCCAAAGTAGCCAAGAAGTCCTCTTCCTTGACACCGTAGTCAGCAATGGTCTTCTTGACGCCAACAGCTTCCTTCAGCTCTTCAATCTTCGCAATGAACTTCTTCAGGGTATCCGCATCATCCTTGCCGAACACGCCGCAGAAGTTGGCGCATTCTACATACCGATGGAGGGTGTGGGGATATTGATACTGCGGGAAGGTGCCCATCTTCACCGGCTGTTCTGCCGCATTGTATTCCAGCACCAGGCTGATCATCAAAGCGTTGGCCAGACCGTGAGCCAGGTGGTGGTAAGCACCCAGCTTATGAGCCATGGAGTGGCAGACGCCCAGGAATGCGTTGTTGAAGGCCATACCAGCCATGCAGGACGCGTCCGCCATCTTCTGACGAGCTTCTACATCGTTGCCGTTGTTGTAGGCACGGGGCAGATATTCAAACACATTCTTCATTGCCTTGAGAGCCAAACCGTCGGTGTAATCAGTAGCCATCATAGAAGCGTAAGCTTCCAGAGCATGAGTCAGTACGTCCACGCCGGAGGCGCTGGTTAAGCCCTTGGGCTGAGTCATCATATTGTCAGTGTCCACAATGGCCATGTTGGGCATCAAAGAGTAATCCGCCAGAGGATACTTGATGCCGGTCTCCTGGTCGGTGATAACGGCGAAGGAGGTCACTTCAGAACCGGTACCGGAGGAGGTGGGGATGGCTACAAAGAAGGCCTTGGTGCCCATCCGGGGGAAGGTGTGAACACGCTTCCGAATATCCATAAACCGCATGGCCATGGACTGGAAGTCTTCTTCCGGATGTTCGTACATCACCCACATGATCTTGGCGCAGTCCATAGCGGAACCGCCGCCGAACGCAATGATGCAGTCCGGCTCAAAATCCCGCATGAGCTTCAAGCCTTCCTGGGCGTTGGCCAGAGTGGGGTCAGGCTGTACACCAGCAAAGGTGGTGTAGGTGATTCCCATTTCGTCCAAACGATCGGTAACCGGCTTCAAGAACCCGTTTTTGAACAGGAAGCCATCGGTGACCACAAAGGCTTTTTTCCGGTGATACACTGTTTCCAGTTCCTTCATTGCTACCGGCAGGCAGCCCTTCTTGAAATACACCTTTTCCGGCGCACGGAACCACAGCATATTCTCTCTCCTCTCCGCAACGGTCTTGATGTTCAAAAATTGTTTGACCCCGATGTTTTCCGAAGTAGCGTTGCCGCCCCAGGAACCACAGCCCAGAGTCAGGGAGGGAGTCAGTTTGAAGTTGTAAATATCGCCGATGCCGCCCTGTGCCGCAGGGGTGTTCAGCAGGATACGGCCGGTCTTCATCCGGTCTTCAAATTCCCGGATCTTTTCGGACTGGTTCATGTCCACATACAGCACGGAGGTGTGGCCGAAGCCGCCATCCCGCACCAGACGGTCTGCCATGCTCAAAGCCTGTTCAAAGGTTTCCGCCTTGAACATAGCCAACACAGGAGACAGTTTTTCCCGAGCGAACACTTCGCTGGGATCGGTGGATTCGATCTGTGCAATCAGCAGCTTGGTGTTTTCCGGGACGGTAATGCCGGCCATCTTGGCAATGGTCACAGCAGTCTGTCCCACGATCTTCGCGTTGATGGAACCGCCGCCCGGGAACATGGTAGCGCGGAGTTTTTCCTTTTCTTTTTCGTTGAGGAAGTAACCGCCGCGGTAAGCAAATTCCTGGCAAACGGCATCGTACAAATCAGCCAGCACGGTGACAGACTGTTCGGAAGCGCAGATCATGCCGTTGTCGAAGGTCTTGGAGTGAATAATGGAGTTAACCGCCAGCCGTACATCGGCAGTGCTGTCGATGATAACGGGGGTGTTGCCGGAACCGCCGCTGACAGCCGGGGTGCCGGAAGAGTAAGCTGCCTTCACCATGCCGGGGCCGCCGGTAGCGAAGATGATGTCAGCTTCTGCCATAAGCTGGTGAGTCAGATCCATAGAAGGCACATCGATCCAGCCGATCAAGCCCTTGGGAGCGCCGGCTGCTTCTGCCGCTTCCCGCACGATCTTCGCCGCCGCGATGGAGCTCTTTACTGCTCTCGGGTGGGGGCTGAACAAAATGGCGTTCCGGGTCTTCAAAGCCACCAAAGACTTGTAAATCACCGTAGAAGTGGGGTTGGTGGTGGGGGTAATAGCGGCAATGACACCGATGGGTTCGGCAATCTTACGCACGCCATACGCCTTATCTTCTTCGATCACACCACAGGTCTTGGTGTACCGATAGTTGTTGTACACATATTCTGAGGCGTAGTGGTTTTTGATAACTTTGTCTTCCACAACACCCATGCCGGTTTCCTGCACGGCAAATTCCGCCAGATCAATCCGGTGCTGATTGGCAGCTTTCGCTGCGGCATAGAAAATAGCGTCTACCTGCTCCTGGGTGTAGGAAGCGTATTCCGCCTGGGCTTTGCGGAGCTCATCCAGGCAGCGGGACAAGCTTTCTGCGCTGTCCACGGTTTCATACTGCATTTTGGTTTCCTGCATATCCGTTCCTCCTGCTTCCAAAAAATATGAATGCGTTGGTTCCCCTTCTTGGGATGATTCTAGTATATGCCTTTGTTAAATTTTTGTCAATCAACTTTGTTAAAATTTTGTCAAACATACAAAATTCACGAAAATCCGCGTTGTTTTTTGGTGACAACGCTCTGTCCTTTGGGACAATTTGGAAAGAATTTGCCCATTCTTCCGTCCCAATTCTCCAAAAGGCGACAGGGACAAGCCGCTTTTTGCTTCAAAAAGCATTCTTCCAAAACAAAAAGCACGGTGGAAAGGAAACTGCAAAAGCAGCCTTTGGCCGTGCTGAACAAGAGTTATTTATTTGGAAAATAGTTCTTTTTGGTTATCCCATTTCCTCCAAAACCACACATTGATTTTGCCGGGAAACAAAGACGCTTTCAAACTGCTGACGGTCATACTCCACCACTCCGGCAATGGGATCGGCAATGGTCACAGTGGAGTCCGAGTAACCAATTAGCACAGCGCCGTGATCGTTGGTACTCCACTCCACATAATCGCCGCTCTCGGTATACCAGCCCTGGGTTTCCCGGCGGTCTGCCATACCGATGGTCACCCAAACCACAACCGGGATATTGTCACTGACCAGCTCATACAGCTCTTCCGGAGCAGACCCGCTGCGATCTACTGCCCGCAGTGTGCTTCCGGCATCGGTTAAATATCCGTTAGCAGCGGTGACAATAGCAGGGGTGCCGCAGATGTAACCCAGCTGACGAAAGGGATCCCCCACAAAGTATTCCCGCAGGTCCCCGCCGTACCGTCTGCCGTCCGCCCCATAGGAAAACGATGCAGGCACAGTAGGAAGATACCGGCCCGCCATGGTAGTTTTGTCTACATCATAACCGTAATAATGGAGCACCATAGTCAGGGCGGTAATTTCGCAGCCGGTGGGCAGTTCCGGCATCTGATAAAGAATGGGAAAATTGGGAATGAGATGCTCCTCAGGCGCCGCTGTTTCGAAATCCAGGAAAACAGGCAGAGAGTCGCTTTGCTCCAAACTCTCTTCCGGAAGAACAGTTTGCCCCACCTCTTCCGGTAAAACCACCAGAGATTCCTCCTTCTCTTCACACAGAGAAATCTTCTGGTTCTCTTCCACCCCTACAAATTGACCGAAAAGCAACATTCCAAACAAAAGCGCCAGGGTGCAGACTGCCGCAATCACCCGTTTAGTCATGGCCGCTCACCAGCTTTGACCTATCCCAGCCCGCCGTCTTTCGCCGCATTGTCCTGGCAGAACCAAGAAAAGCATTTACTCTGGGCAGGTATAACTCCATCCTTTCCTTCACAGCAATCATCCCTTTCATATTCTCTTGGTGCATAAGGCTTTGATTCTGTTTCCAGTATAACGGAGGAAGCATTCCATGTAAAATACTTATCTTTTATTGCTTTCCATACAAATTATGAATCAATTCTACAAAAGAAAAGGCACGATCTCCCAAAATGAAATCGTGCCCGTTGCATCATCTTATTCGATTTTTTCTTCTGCACTGCCCACTACAGTAAAGCCATAGGGAAGCAGAGATACTTCGGAACACTCCCATTTTTTGTCCAAAGAAATGGTTTGCGGCGTATCCGTGTGGTTGAGCACAAAGAGGTAGTTTTGCTCTCTCCCCTTGCGGCAGGCCAGTTCCACTCCTTCCGGGGTTTCTCCCAGAGAATCCACGTCGGCAGCCCGAAGCAGTTCGCTCACGAACTTTTTCATCAACCCTTCCTCCGGCTCAATGCCTACATACCAAGCTTGTCCCTGGCCAAAACGATTCCGAGTAATCACCGGGGTGCCGGCATACCATTCTACGGCGGCAGTGGCTAAAGGCTGAGCAGTGGTAGGAGTAATCAAGTCGCACCACTGTTCTCCCTGGAACAGCTCCTCTCCCCACCGAACAGGCAAGGTGGTTTCCCACAAGCAGTCGTACTCCGGCACCTCAATGCCCAGCACATCCCGTAAGCCTCCGGGAAGAGCGTCGGGATGACAGAGATTGGTGTCGTCTTTGACGCCGGTGCGCATGGTCAGTAGCAAGTGCCCGCCCTGGGCCACATACTCCCGGTACTTCTCCTCCAACGCCGGATTGGTCAAATACTGCAATGGGGCGATCAGCAGTTTGTATTTAGAAAAGTCTGCCTGGTCGCTGAGAAAATCCACCGGCACATTAGCCTGGTACAAAGCAGTGTAGTACTTCATCACCTGCCCCAGGTAGGTGAGCTTGGGGTTCTGGGGCTGAATCTGCAGGGCATAATTCTGGTCGTAGGAATAGACGATCCCCACCTGAGCCGGGGTGGTAATGCCCTGCATTTCTTCCATGTAGGGGCGCAGTTTGGCAAAGAGCTCTTTCAGCTCCTGATAGGTCCGGCCGGGCTTGCCGCTGTGGGGCAGGATGCCGTGCCAGTACTGTTCCGTGCCAAACAAACAGCTTCTCCAACGAAAATACACCACCGTGTC
>DVGY01000093.1 GCA_018712465.1 Candidatus Egerieicola pullicola
TCGCCGCCAGGGATCGTTGTCCCAGTAGTCGGAACCATTGGAAAAGGAATCCCGGTACTCTTTTTGACGGCGGAGATTTTTAATCCGGCGGAACAGACTGCCCCCGAAAAACAACAGCAGGTTCAGCAAAGAAAAGGCGATGGCTACCCGTCCCGGCCAGCTTTCCTGGATAATCCGCCAGATGAGATACAGCCCGTCCACAATGGCCAAAAACTTCACCGGAATGGGGATCAGGAAAAACAACCGCACCGGATAATTTGGATTGAGGATGGCAAAGGCCAAAAACAGAGAAAGATTGATGTACTCACCGGTAGTGTAGCCGGTGAGCATTCCGGCAATGATGGCTCCCAGAAAACCGAACAAGTAATAGAGGTTAAATTTAAAGTCCCCCCACTCCCGTTCCAGAGCGGAACCGATCATCCAGTAAAAATACAGCATGAAGGCAGAGAGAATGACGTTTCCTTGCGGTGGGATAAACAGGAAGGTCAGCACCCGCCAAACCTGCCCCTGGAAGATCAAATCCCGGCTAAATACCAAAAAGGAAGAAAAGCTCATGCCGGTTTGAAAATACATGATGTAATCCAACACCCAAGCCGCCACAGTGCAGACGGTGAGGATGGTCATCAGATTTGGAATGGCATGGCGGCCGAATTTTCGGTCCAGCTTGTCCAGCCAGGTTTCTTTGTAATACATAACAGTCCCTCCAAAGGATGAAATAGGAGAAATTACCTTCCCATTGTAGCACGCCGGTTTGCCGGAATAAACAGATAAATTGTGAAGAATGGAGCAGAACCGCAAAACAGGCCAACAGTTGGTTTTCCTTGCCCCTGTCTCCCCTTTGCGCTATAATAAAACCAACCTATCTTTGGAGGCGATATTATGACCCCTGCCGGTCTCCTCTTTGACTTTAACGGCACCCTCTTTTTAGACAACGCCCTCAACGACGCCGCCTGGAACCAACTGGCCCAACTTCTGCGGGGATTTCCCTTTTCGGAAGAAGAACAGCGAAACTTCGTCCGGGGCAAATCCAACGCCGCCGCCGTCCGGCGGATCTTAGGCGAGAACACTTCTGAGGCGGACTGCGCCAAATACAGCGAGCAAAAGGAAGAAATTTACCTTGCTCTCTGCCGGGATCTTCAGGCACAGGGCAAGCTCTCTCTGGCTCCCGGAGCGGAGGAGTTTCTGGAACAGGCCAAAATCTTGGGCTATCCCCGGAACATCGCCACCAGCGCCCAACCTGGCAATGTGGATTACTACTTTTCCGCCTTTGGCTTAGACCGCTGGTTTGACCGGGACAAAGTCAGCTGCCTGCTTCCCGGCATTCCCGGCAAGCCCGCCCCGGATCTGTATCTGCGGGCCGCCGCCGCCATTGGGGTAAAAGCCCAGGACTGCTGGGTGCTGGAGGACGCAGCCAGCGGCATCCAATCCGCCAAAAACGCGGGGGCAGCCAAAATCATCGCCATAGGAGAAAACGACGACGCCCGGCAGATCTTGCGGGACAACCCTCTGGTGGACCAGGTAATTTCCGACTTCCGCCAGGTGGCGCTGCCAAAAAGGAGTGGTGTTTCATGCGATTAAAGGATGGACAAACCCTGGTGTTTTTCGGGGACAGCATCACCCGGCGCAGCGAAATCAAGGACGCTGCCGATCCCCGGGTGAAATTTTCCCTCAACTACGACGACAGCTATGTCGACCTGTTTTTGCAGCGGCTGGTGATCCACTACCCCAAACTGAATCTGAAAACCTACAATTTAGGAGTGGGTGGCGATACGGTCAACGGATTGATGGAACGGTTTTGGGAACTGGAAGCGCTGAAGCCCAACTGGGTGGTGCTCTGCATCGGCCAAAATGATGCCAAAACCCTCTCCCCCGCCCAGTTTGAAGAACAGCTTTCCTATCTGCTGGAACAGCTGGCAGATTTGGGCTGCCAAACCGTGCAGCTCACCACCACTCCCTGCCCCTACAGCCGGGAGAAGGACGAAAAACTGCTGGTGTTTGATGAGATCATTCGGCGGCTGGACCAAGCCTTTTCCATTCCCTGCCTGGATGTGAAAACCCATCTGCGGCAGATTATGCTGGACAACGACACCGTCCCGGTGCCCATCAACCTGTTTGCCGGGGGATGCCATCTGTCCCGGTTGGGAAATCAATATCTGGCAGATGCGGTGTACGATTATTTTACGGAGAAGGATTGACAAACCCCGGCAGAATAGGGTATACTTTTTCTAAATCGGCGAGGATAAAGGAGGAGTACTCCCGTGATTCCGGCAGAGAGAATGCCCGGTGGGTGAAAGGGCAAGCGGAAGCGGAAGGAAGGTCGCCTTTTAGCCACCGTGAAAACGGCGGAAGCCCCCGTTACCGGGCAAAGAGCGCAAGGGAATGAAAGTTTAGGCCAAGCCTTTTAGAAAAATCACTTTTTTCCAAGGCATTGCAGGGGTGCAGAGGACGGCGTCCCCGCAAAAGAAATTTGTCCAAAGGCGAAGCTGAGGACAGAATCCCCAAACCCTCCCTTGAACTTAGGTGGTACCACGGACATTGACCTGTTCGCCCTAAGGCAGAAACCCTGCCCTGGGGCGTTTTTTGTTGCCTGGGACACCTTCAACTTTTGAAAGGGGAATGACTGTGAGCAAAGAATTGAGCAAAGTGTACGACCCCAAAACCTTTGAGGAGCGTATCTATCAGGACTGGATGGATCATAAGTGCTTCCATGCCAGCCCCAACCCGAAAAAGAAACCCTACACCATTGTAATCCCGCCTCCCAACATCACCGGCAAACTCCACATGGGCCATGCCCTGGACGAGACCTTGCAGGACATCCTCATCCGGTTCAAGCGGATGCAGGGCTATGAAGCGCTGTGGGTGCCGGGCACCGACCACGCTTCCATCGCCACCGAAGCCAAGATCGTGGAAGCCATGGCCAAGGAAGGGATCACCAAGGACGATCTGGGCCGGGAAGGCTTTTTGAAGCGGGCCTGGGCCTGGAAGGAAGAGTATGGCGGAACCATCGTCAAGCAGCTGCAAAAACTGGGTTCCTCCTGCGACTGGGACCGGTTACGGTTCACCCTGGACGAGGGCTGCTCCAAAGCGGTCAACCGGGTGTTCGTCAATCTGTACAACAAGGGCCTGATCTACCGGGGCAACCGGATGGTGAACTGGTGCCCCCACTGCAACACCTCCATTTCTGATGCGGAAGTGGAGTACGAAACCCAGGACGGCCATTTCTGGCATCTGCTCTATCCTGTAAAGGAAACCGGCGAGTTTTTAGAGCTGGCCACCACTCGTCCCGAAACCATGCTGGGCGACACCGCAGTGGCCATCAACGCCGCCGACCCCCGGTATACCCATCTCCACGGCTGCCATGTGATTCTGCCGTTGCTGAATAAGGAAATCCCCATTGTCTGCGACGATCACGCTGACATGGAAAAGGGCACCGGCGTGGTGAAGATCACCCCTGCCCACGACCCCAACGACTACGAAGTAGGCAAGCGCCACGACCTGCCCATTGTTCGGGTGTTCACCTATGACGGCCACATGACCGGCGCCGCCGACAAAGCCGCTGCCGACGAGCTGTTTGCCTCCGGCCGTGCCGCTGCCGGGGAACCGGAGGTACTGGACTGCGGCAAGTACGCCGGCATGACCACCATGGAAGCCCGAAAAGCTATTTTGGAAGACCTGAAAGCGGGAGGATTCTTGAAAGAGGTGGAACCCCTCCAGCACGAAGTGGGCACCTGCTACCGCTGCCACACCACCGTGGAACCCATGGTGAGCAAGCAGTGGTTTGTGAAGATGGAGCCTTTAGCGAAACCTGCCATCGACGCCGTGAAGAAGGGAGAAACCAAGTTTATTCCCGAACGGTTTGATAAGATCTACTTCCACTGGATGGAAAACATCAAAGACTGGTGCATCTCCCGGCAGCTTTGGTGGGGGCATCAGATTCCTGCCTACTACTGCGACAGCTGCGGTCACATGGAGGTCAGCGAAACCCCGGTGGACACCTGCCCCAAATGCGGCAAACCCATGCGCCGGGATGAGGACACCCTGGACACCTGGTTCTCCTCCGCCCTGTGGCCCTTCTCTACTCTGGGCTGGCCGGACAAAACCCCGGAACTGGAATATTTCTATCCCACCGACACCCTGGTCACCGGCTACGACATCATCTTCTTCTGGGTAGCCCGGATGATCTTCTCTGCCTTGGAGCACACCGGGGAAGTTCCCTTTAAGCAGGTGTTGATCCACGGACTGGTCCGGGATGAACAGGGCCGGAAGATGAGTAAGAGCCTGGGCAATGGCATTGACCCCTTACAGGTCATCGACCAGTACGGCGCCGACGCCTTGCGGCTGACTCTGGTCACCGGTAACTCTCCCGGAAACGACATGCGGTATTCCGACGACAAGATCAAGGCATCCCGGAACTTTGCCAACAAACTGTGGAACGCCACCCGGTATATTCTCATGAATCTGGGGGATGAAATCACCAAGCCGGAACTGCCGGACCAGCTGGAAACGGAAGACAAATGGGTGCTGAGCAAGCTGAATACCCTGATTCGGGAAGCCACCGACAACCTGGAACGGTTCGAGTTAGGTATGGCGGTGCAAAAGATCCACGATTTCATCTGGGACATCCTCTGCGACTGGTATATTGAAATCACCAAGCCCCGGATGGCCCAGGGCGGACAATCCGCTTTGGGCGCCCAGAAGGTGCTGAGCTATGTCATGGCCAATTCCCTGAAGCTGCTCCATCCCTTTATGCCCTATATCACCGAAGAGCTGTGGCAGGCAGTGCCCCACGACAGCGAATTTATCATGACCGCTTCCTGGCCGGCAGCCGACCCGGCGCTGGACTTTACCCAGGAAGAACAGGAATTCGAGATGGTGATGGAAGTCATCCGCGGCATCCGGAATGCTCGGGCAGAAAAGAACATCCCCTTCTCCAAGAAGGCTAAGGTGTATATTGCCACCTCCCAGCCGGAAGTGTTTGCCAAGAGCACTGCTTTCCTGGAAAAACTGGCCAGTGCCAGCGAAGTAGAGGTAGGAGACAGCTTCACCCTGGAAAACCCGGTGCAGATCGTCACTCCCCATGCCACAGTGTACCTGCCCTTAGGGGATTTGGTGGACCTGGATAAGGAACGGGCCCGGCTGGCCAAAGAAAAGGAAGCCTGTGAGAAGGAAATCGAATTTATCTCCAAAAAGCTGAGCAATGAAAACTTTGTGTCCAAAGCTCCCGCCGCCGTGGTGGATCAGCAGCGGCAGAAGCTGGAAGCCGCCAAGAAGAAGCTGGCCGGCGTGGAAGAAAGCTTGAAGCAACTGGCTTAAAAGTTTTTGATCCAACTTTTTTCAAAAAGTTGGTGGGGTGTGGGGTGAAACCCCGCAAAGAGCCTTTAAAAGTTTTCAGGGGTCTTAGGCACACGGCCCCTGTAACCCGGCTGGTGGAACCAGAAACTGGAATCCGCCTGACAATGCTGCCGAAGGCAGCCAGGAAGGTCCTTTCGGAAACCACAAAATAGAAATACAAAAAGCCCTCTGTGCGCAAAAACACAGAGGGTTTCTCTTTTATTTTGTTTTTCAGAATAGAGCTGGATGATTCCAGACTGACCCGCCCTCGGCTTCGCCATAGGGCGGCTGGATTCCATCTCCGGCATCCACCAGCTAAGGCTACAGGATTGCTCTGCCTGCAGACCCTTTTCAATGACTCCGATTCCTTCGCAGGGGCTTTGCCCCTTGAGAATCCACTGCGTGGGATTCGACCCCACTATGCCTTCGGGAAAATGATCTTCGATCTTATTTCCCTAAAAGGCTGGATCTAAACTTTAATACACCACAGCCCCATACTTCGCCGCAATCTTCTCCAGCGTCTTTCTAGGCAAACTGGACTGGGAATCCACCAGCGCAATGCCGTTATACAACATCAGCGCCAGCTTCAAGCTGATCTCATCGTGAGACAAAAAGCACACCGGCAGATGGGCCATGTATTCGTTTTGAGCAAAGTCCTGGGCGTCTTCCGGGGAGTCGATGCGAATCCGCACTACGTCAAATCCCCCCGACTCCTGCTGCATCAACACACTGCTCATGTCTGCGGTGCAGGGCAGGGGTGGCCCCAGCTCCAGCCGGTCGTAATCCATGTCATAGATTTCCCAAGCATCTGCCAGCACCACTTGATCCGGGTCAGAGGGGGCAGGACGATGCCGTTTTCCGGCGGCAGCGAACTCCTTCACCGCCTGGGCTGGCACCGAAAGCCGTTCTCCCCCGGCGGCGCAGTACAGCAAGGTAGCTCCCAGTTCCATCAACCGGTTGCAGTGGGCTTTCAGCTCCTCCTGGGTCAAGGGGCAGAGATCCTCCCCCTCCATCCGGTACTTAGCAGGCTGGACCATCAGCGGCACCTTGGCCATCTGCGCCAGCCCTTCCACCATCTCTTCCAGGTCCTCCCGGTCGTAGTCTCCCCGCAGTCCAAAGGCGGACACTCCTAAAGCTTGTAACACCGTCAAGGCGTTTAGGGCGGTGCCGCCGTGCCGGAGTTCCCCATCCTGATCCAGCCGTACCGAAGCCAGAATGGGAAGCTTCAGCTTCCTTAGCGCCAGCACCGCACACCGGGCATACTGCAAGGCGCTGGAGGTTTCCACCAAAAAGCAATCCACCCCTGCTTTGGCTAGACAGCTTCCTTGGGCACGGTAAATTGCCATCAGCTCGGTGAAGCTGGCTTCCCCATAGGGTTCCAACTCCAACCCTGCCGGAGCCAAAGTTCCCGCCACTAACCCGTGGGTCCCGGCGGCCTGCCGGGTGAGCTGGGTGAAGGTGGTGTTGATCTGTTCCATCTCCCCCTCTAATCCTGCTTTTTGCAGCAGAACTTGGGAAGCGTGGCCGGTTGGGGTGGCTAAAATATCTGCACCCCGTTGTTTGGCCCGACAGAAGCGAGCCAGCATGGCGTCCCGGCTGGCGGGAAATTCTCCGTCTTCACCGGCAGAGATTCCCGCCACCAACCGGGGACTCCATAGGTCGATATCCATGATCTACCCTTACTCCTTACATATGTTCCGGGTGGTCAATCTTCAGCATATCCAGCACATTGCAGAGCACCTGGCGCACACAGCTGCAAAGCAGCAGCCGGGCCTGGGTCAACGCGTTGTCCTGGGTCTGCACCCGGCAGGCGTTGTAGAACTTGTGGAACAAGGTGGCCAACTCCATGCTGTACCGGGTGATCCGGGCGGGGTCGTAGGCCTTCGCCGCTCCATTGATCTCGCCCGGCAACGCAGCCAGATAGCGGATCAGCTCCCGTTCTTCCAAAGCGGTGAGCAGGCTCAAATCACCCTGTTCCGGTGCGTAAGCAATGCCCTTGCCTTCCAAACCGGCAAAGATGCTGCAAATCCGAGCATGGGCGTACTGGACATAGTACACCGGGTTTTGGCTGGACTGCTCCACCGCCAAGTCCAGATCAAATTCCATCTGGCTGGCAGGCTCCCGCTGATTGAAGAAGAACCGGGCAGCGTCGATGGGTACCTCGTCCAACAAGGTGGCCAGGGTGATGGACTTACCAGTCCGCTTGCTCACCCGGACGGGCTTTCCGTCCCGCATCAGCTTCACCAGCTGCATCAGCACAATGTCCAGCTTCCGTCCGTCCAGGCCGATGGCGTCCATGGCCCCTTTCAGCCGGGCTACATGGCCGTGGTGGTCAGCGCCCCAGATGTTGATTACTTTGTCAAAGCCCCGAACGGCAAACTTGTTGTAGTGATAGGCAATGTCGGCGGCAAAGTAGGTGGGAACTCCGTTGCTTCGCACCAGCACATCGTCCTTGTCCTGGCCCATGGCGGTGGCTTTGTAAAACAGAGTGCCATCCTTTTCGTAGGTGTAGCCCCGCTGAGTCAGCAGATCAATGGCCTGCTGCACCGCGCCGCTTTCATGGAGGGTGGATTCTTTAAACCACACATCGTAGTAAATCCGGTACCGAGCCAAATCCCGCTCCAAGCCCGCAATGTTCAGCGGCAAAGCGTAGTCCACCAAAGCCTTTTGCCGCTCCTCTTCACTGACCTTCATCAAGGCATCCCCGTGCAGATCGGCGTAATGCTTAGCGTGTTCCATAATGTCGGCGCCTTGATAGGCGTCCTCCGGCAGCGGCACCGCTTCTTCCCCTAAAAAGATCTGCTGGTAGCGCACCGACAGGGAAATTCCGAATTTATGGATCTGGTTGCCGGCATCGTTAATGTAAAATTCCCGGGTCACGTCGTAGCCTGCCGCTTCCAGCACGCTGGCCAGGCAGTCTCCGATGGCGCCGCCCCGGGCGTTGCCGATGTGCATAGGGCCGGTGGGGTTGGCGGAAACGAACTCCACCATCACCTTTTTGCCCTTGCCCAGATCGGTGCGGCCGTAGTCCTTGCCCTGCTCCTGGACCGACTTCACAATCCCTGCAAACCAATCCTGGGACACAAAGAAATTCAAAAAGCCGGGACCTGCCACTTCCATCTTCACAAAGGGACTGCCCTCCAGCACCAGCTCTTCCTCAATGGCCTGAGCAATCTGCCGGGGCGCCTTGTGGAAGGCTCGGGCGCTGACCATGGCGGCATTGCAGGCAAAGTCCCCGTTTTTGGTGTCAGCGGGTACCTCTACCGTAAAGGCAGGGATAGGCTCTGCAGGCAAAGTTCCCTTGGCTACCGCCCGTCCCAAAGCGTCTTTGACGAGAAATTCCACTTCCTGTTTGGTCTGTTCAATGATATCCTTCATTCTGTTCTCTCCCCTGTTTGCAGGTTTACCTGGGTATCAATTTCCGGCAGGGAAACCTCAATGGTAATTCGGTTGTCGCTCAGCAGGCTGGCGTTTAAATCCAAGGCATAGGCAAATTCCAGCGTCCCGCCAAAGGGAGTAAGCCGGTTGACCACTTCCTTGGCGGACACCCCGATCATCAATTCTCCCACCGGGGTGGCGTAATAGCCGATGTTTCGCTGGTTTTCCTCCACCACCAGCCGGGAACGGTAATCCCCCTGACGAATCAGGCTCACCTGATGGTCCTGGGCCCGCAAAGTGGTACGGCAGCCCTGATAACCGGTGGTTTCGGTTTCCTCATAGGTGATGTACCAACTGCCGTTTTTTTCGTAGTACCGTCCCTGGGTATACAGTTCGGTGTTTTCCTCTTCCCCGTCCACCAAAGTCTGGGTGCGGATACAGATGGAAACGTCCTGTCCTGTTTGTTTCAAAGCGATTGGCTCCTTTTCAGTATTGGTTGATGTCGATGTGGCTGGCATCCCTTTGAATGTCTGCTCCCAAAAAGATCCGGGCAGTGGCGGCAAAACTGTCCACCGTATCAGACACGAAAAAGTGGCTGGCTCCCGGCCCGGTTTGGTCGGTGCGCAGGCCGTTCTGCTCCAGATAATTTTGGGTGTACCGAGCCGCCTCTTTGCCGGAATCAATGAGGGTTACCTCCTCCCCCACCAAATCCCCGATCAGTTCCTTGATGACGGGATAGTGGGTGCAGCCCAAAATAATGGTATCCACCCCCGCTTCCTTCAAGGGGGCCAGATATTCCTGGGCGATGATCCGGGTCACGGTACAGTCCTTTTGAATGTACCCGTTTTCCACCAAAGGCACGAACATAGGGCAAGCCTTGGGTACCAGCATGGCGTCGGGCAGGATCCGAAAGATAGCCTTTTCGTAGGCACAGCTGCGGATGGTGGCGGCGGTGGCTAAAATGCCGATCCGCTTGGTTTTGGTCGCCCGGCAGGCCGCCTCCACTGCCGGCTGCAGCACCCCAGTGTAGGGGACGCTGAGCTGCTGCAAGATGGGGGGCAGATTGGCGCTGACGGTGCCGCAGGCGATGACGATCATCTTCACCTGATGGCTCAGCAGAAAACGGATGTCCTGAGCAGCGTACTGCTTGATGGTCTCGCTGCTTCGTCCGCCGTAGGGCACCCGGGAGGTGTCTCCAAAATAAATGATGTCCTCGTTGGGCATGAGCTGACGCACTTTTTTAAAGGCAGTGAGCCCGCCAATGCCGGAATCAAAGATTCCAATGGGGCGACGGTCCATCTTTATCCCCGCCCTTCTTCCGCCAGACGGATCAGTTCCTCCAGCAAAGCGGGAATAGGCAGTCCTCCGGCTTCGCGAAGTTTGGGATACATGGAAATGGAGGTAAAGCCCGGCAGCGTGTTGATTTCATTCAGCACCGGGCCGTGGTCGGTGACGAAAAAGTCCACCCGGCTCAACCCGCTGCACCCCATGGCCCGATAAGCCTTTACAGCCAATTCCCGGAGGGTTTTGGTGTCCTCTTGGGAAATTCGAGCGGGAATGAAAAGCTGGCTGTCGGGGTTGGAGTATTTGCCTTCAAAGTCATAAAACTCATTGGCGGACTGGATTTCTCCCGGCATGGAGGGATCGGGGTTTCCATTGCCCAGCACGGCGCACTCCACCTCTTTGCCTACAATGGTTTCCTCCACAATGACTTTTTTGTCCTGCTCAAACGCCACAGCAATGGCTTTTTTCAGCCCTTCCCGATTGGTAGCCTTGCTTACTCCCACGCTGGACCCGGCATTGGCAGGCTTGACGAACATGGGATAACCCAATTTCTGCTCCATCTCTTCCAGTTTGGCGGAAAGATCCTCTCCCTGGCGAAGAGCCACAAACTTGGCCATGGGAATGCCGGCCCGTTCCAGAATAATGTGGGTAACTTCCTTATCCATACAGTTGGCGCTGGAAATGGTGTCGCACCCTACAAAGGGAATCCCCGCCATTTGCAGCAGACCTTGCACAGTGCCGTCCTCCCCGTTTTTGCCGTGAAGAGCCGGAATCACACAGTCGATGGGAATAATGTCGTAAGCAGCATCCAGCAGAATCAGTCCCCGGTGGAGACGGTTGCAGCTGATGACGCAGTCGGTGAGAAACTCCTCGTTTTCCCAGCAATCGTGCTCAATGCGGTCGTAGTCGCCCTTGTAGTAATACACCGCCCCATCCCGAGTGATGCCTACAGGATAGACGTTGAACTTTTCAGGATCCAGATTGCGCAGTACCGTGGCGGCGCTGAGCAGGGAAATATCGTGCTCGCTGGAAACTCCTCCAAACAGCACAGCAATGTTTTTCTTTTCCATAATAAACCCCCAAAATCTTCTTTCCTAAGATGGGTATGCTTCTTGTTATTATACTACACCCCGGCCCGGTTGGCAATTCCTTTCCGGGGAAAAACTTCCCTTGTTTCGCGTTCCGAGCTGTGCTATCATAAAGCAAAACCCTCTCTTACAGAAAGGAAGGATACTATGATTTTCTACTTTACCGGCACCGGCAACAGCCGTTTTGCCGCCGATCTATTAGCACAAAAGCTTTCGGATCAAGTGGTTTCTTTAAATCAAGTGTTCCGAGAAAAACAGCCCCTGACCTTTTCTTCCCAATCTCCCTTTGTGGTGGTCTGCCCCATTTACGCCTGGCGACTGCCTAGACCGGTGGAAGAATTTTTATCTCAAGCAGAATTTACCGGCAGTTCTAAGTTCTACCTAGTAGCCACCATGGGTGCTTCCTACGGCGGCGCCGGGGTTTACGCCCAACGAAAACTGGCGGAAAAATCCATAGACTATATGGGCTTAGCTGGAGTTGTGATGCCGGACAACTATCTAATCTCCTTCCAGATGCCCAGCCAACAGGAAGCCCTTTCCATCCTTCGAGCCTCCCTTCCCACTCTGGACCAAATTGCCCAAACCATCGCCGCAGGAAAGCCTTTCCCTCAGCCGTCTGCCAAGATCCTTAGAAAATTACTCTCCGGGCCAGTAAATTGGGGCTTCTCCCACTTTATGGCAAGCAGCAAATCTTTCACCGTTTCCCAAGACTGCATCCACTGCGGCCAATGTGCGGCAAACTGTCCCACTGGCAACATTGTACTGCGAGAGGGCCAGGTGGAGTTTGGAGAACATTGTGCCTTCTGCTTAGGATGCATTCACCGCTGTCCCGTCCACGCCATCGACTACAAAGGCAAAGGGAAAAAACACGGCCACTACCTTTGCCCTCCAAAGGACCTCATTTTATCCCCAATCGAAAAAGAATAACAAAAAGCGGAGCGTTCTTGCAGGTTCGCTCCGCTTACTTTATTCTGTGGTTTCCCGCCGGTCTTCCAGTGCGCCGTTTTGGATCATCTGATCCAAGGTGGTAGCAATGCCTTGCGCGGTGGCTTGAGCATACTGCACCTGACGCTGGGTGAACAAGGAGTTGTCCTCCACATTGTCGATGTACCCTAATTCCAGCAGACAGCTGGGCATGGAAGTATGGGAGTTGACGTAGTAGTCCACATTCACTTCTTCCCCGGCACTGCCGCCCTTTACTCCCAGGTTTTCCTGAATCCCCACCTGTTCCAGACGGGTCATAATATTGCTGCCCAAATACATTTCCCAGGTGTTCATGTCATCGTCGATCCAGATTTCCACTCCGCCGGTAACTCCGTTGCCGCTGTTGCGATGGACACAGATGTACAGATCGCAGTTGGTGCTTTCCGCAATGGCCACCCGTTCTTCCAAAGACAGGGTTGTGTCGTCGGTTCGGGTCATCACCACTCCAATGCCAATTTGGCGCAGCTCCCGCCGAAGCAGCAAGGCAAAGGTCAGGTTATCGTCCTTTTCCACCCGCTGGGTCTCAAAGCAGGTAGCGCCGCTGTCCTTTCCTCCATGGCCGGCGTCGATGCAGACCGTATAGAGGGGATCCCCTGCAGCATTGCTGTAGAAGTTGGAATAGGTTTTCAGCTCCAAATTCTTTCCGCCGGACAGATCCGCCTGGCTCACCGCCCAAATTCCCACCGCCACCAGTCCTGCCATCAGGACTCCGATGAGAAAAAGGGCTGCAGGAAGCACCCAGGGCCGAAGCCGCCGTTTTTGTTTTGCCATGATCTTGCTCCTTGGGATTGAATGAAATTACGCTACAGGTTGCGTCTGAGACAGGTCGCTGTCGGTAGAAGAGGTGGTCTCCTCCAATTCATCGGGATAGTTGCCCCACAGTTTCACCAACGTGCTGTAGTAACCGTCCTCTTGGGTATCCCCCGGAAGAACCAGCACCTGGATGTTGCGAGCGGTCAACTGGGCCATCTCCCCTGCGGGAATACTTTCGGCGGTAATCAGCAAAGCGTCGGAAAAACTGAGGATGGCATTGTAATCCGGATTGTGAGAGCTGCCCAGATGGTTCTGGGCTTTCATGCCAGGCGTGGTGTCGGTGTCGTCTCCCACTCCAATGATGCAGTCCTCCAGCTTCAACTGAATCAAAGTCTGAGTCGCCGTGGAATCCAGCACAATGATGTTCTCCGGCTTCTGTTCCAGGGTGATACTCCCCGCCACCACCGGGTAGTCGGGAGCTTCCAGCCGTCGGGCCGGTTCCAGTTCGGTCTGACTGAACAGCCGCACACCAAACAGGATAAATAGGGCGATCAACGCCGCCAGCATGCACAAACAAATCACCAGCCAGCGGTATTTGGGATTGAACTTGAACTTTTTCTTTCCCATGACCCTTCCTCCTTATTCCGCATTTAAGCCCATAGCCAAACGACTTTCCAGTTGATCCACATACTGCCGGGCTACCCGGCCGTTGCGGCTTCCCTTCCGGGTGGCAAAGCGTTCAGCTCCTTTGCGGATGGTAGCTTCATCCAACTGGATACCACGGTCCACTGCCAGCGCCAGCACAATGTCGGCGTATTCCTGGGGAGTGGGTTTGGAATAGGTGAGGATCAAGCCAAACCGGTCGGAAAGGCTGGCGGCCTCGTCTCGGGTATCACTGGCATGAAGCTCGCTGCCTTCCCGGCTGGTGAAGGTTTCCTTAATCAAATGCCGCCGGTTGGTGGTGGCGTAGATCAAGGCGTTGTCCGGCATTCCCGACAAACTGCCTTCCAGCACTGCTTTTAACGTGTTGAAGTTGGCATCGCTTTCCTCAAAGGTCAAGTCGTCGATAAAGAGGATGAACTTTAAAGGCAGAGGACGGATGGTTCGCAGAACCCCTGCCAGAGAACCGATGTCCTCCTTGGAGATCTGGATCATCCGCAAGCCCATCTGGTGGTAATCGTGAAGCAGGGCCCGCACCGAGGTGGACTTGCCGGTACCGCGATCGCCGTAAAGCAGCACATGATGGGCGTGCTGGCCATGGAGAAAGCTGAGGGTGTTGTCCAGCAGTTTCTGCTTCTGGGTCTCATACTTTTTCAAAGCGGAGAGAGGGGCCGCATGGAACTGCTTTACCGGCACAATTTTGCCGTCCTCCAACGCAAAGGCGTAGTATTTACAGTACACCCCCACCCCGTTTTTAGCGTGGTGATCCGCAAAGGTAGCCAGATGTTCTCCCCACTGGTCCAAGGGTTGATACCGGCAGTGTTCCGGACAGAATTCTGCCAGAGACTGAATCAGTTCCTGCTGGGCGGGGAAA
>DVGY01000094.1 GCA_018712465.1 Candidatus Egerieicola pullicola
CATGGTAGCTGGGGGCAATGACGCCGGCGCTATCCACACCGCAGCCGGTGGAGTGCGGACCTTAGCCATCAGCATACCTTGCCGGTATCTCCACAGCCCTAGCTGCGTCATTCAGCCGGAAGACGTCTTTGCGGTGCGGGACCTAGCCAAAGCACTGGCCCAGGAAATCCTGGCAGGCCGGGTGGAGGAAAACTTTGGCCTACAGGAATTGTTTGTATAAAAATCATTGACAAAGGAAGATCAAAACAAATATGGAAGAACTATTTCCCCTTTCTCCCCGCCTGACGGAATTGGCCCAGCAGGCGGAACAGGATTGTCAGCCGGTATTTCGCCGGATCGAACAAATTCAGCGCTACAACGAACAAAAGGTTCTGAAAGCCTTCCGGGACTGCCGGGTTAGCGAAACTCACTTTATCGGCACCACCGGTTACGGCTACGGTGACCGAGGCCGGGAAACCTTGGATGAGGTGTACGCCGCCGCCTTTGGCTGCGAGGACGCTTTGGTGCGGTACAGCTTTGTTTCCGGCACCCATGCCTTGAGCGTAGCTCTCTTTGGGGTACTCCGCACCGGGGACACTATGGTAAGCCTAGCCGGCGGGGTGTATGACACCATGGAAGAGGTGATCGGTCTGCGAGGAGAAGGTAACGGATCGCTGAAAGACTACGGCATCTCCTACCGGCAGGTAGACCTGACCGCAGAAGGCAAGCCGGACTATGAAGCCATCGCCAAAGCGGTTCAGGGAGCCAAGGTGGGCTACCTGCAGCGCTCCCGGGGGTACTCTCTGCGGGATTCCTTCACCATGGATGTAGTGGAAAAGATCATCCGCACCGCCAAAGAGGCCAACCCGAACCTGATCGTCATTGTGGACAACTGCTATGGGGAGTTTGTGGACACCAAAGAGCCAGTGGAAGTGGGAGCGGATCTGATGATCGGTTCCTTAATCAAAAATCCCGGCGGCGGCATTGCCCGCACCGGAGGATACATTGCCGGACGGCACGACCTCATCGAGCTTTGCGGCTACCGGCTCACCGCCGTAGGTATGGGCCGGGAAGTGGGCTGTACCTTGGGAGTCAACCGGGAGCTGTACCTGGGATTCTTCTTTGCGCCCAGTGTCACCGCCAGCGCCTTAAAAACAGGAGCCTTTGCCCTGCGCCTGTTTGAACTGATGGGTTATGAAGTGTTCCCTGCCTTCGACGCCCCCCGCAGCGACATCATCTCCGCCATCAACCTGAAAACCCCGGAAGCTTTGGTGGCCTTCTGCCAAGGCATCCAGGCAGGCAGCCCGGTGGATTCCTTTGTAAAGCCGGAGCCCTGGGATATGCCGGGGTATCAGGATCAGGTGGTCATGGCGGCAGGAGCCTTCACCATGGGGGCCTCCATTGAGCTGAGTGCCGACGGCCCCATCCGTCCTCCCTACGCCGTTTGGCTTCAGGGTGGACTGACCTACGAAACCGGCCGTACCGGTGTGCTGCTGGCAGCCCAAGAAGTGCTAAACAGCAAAGAAAAATAAGTCCTTTGGACGGTCCCTGACGGAAAGGAAGAGTTCAACCCCATCTAGAGAATCCTTTTCCTTGGAATGCTGCTTTTTCCCAAACGGGACCTTTCTGCCATAAAAAAGCGGGCCTGCTCCACAAACTGCGGCAGACCCGTTTTTCTTATTTTGATTCTTATTCCAAAGAGGATTCCAGACCGGAATCCTCTTCCGGCTGTGCAGATTCTTCTTGGAGATACCCTTGCTGGATCAGATATTCTTCCAAGCAGAGGTTTTGCTGCTGCATGGCAAGGGCGGCGTCCCTTCCCACATACCGAAAATGCCAAGGTTCATAGGTGATACCGGTGACCTGCTGCTTTTCGGCAGGATACCGCACCACAAAGCCGTACTGGGCACTGTTGGCAGCCAGCCACTGGCCTTCCGGCGTATCGGCAAAATCTCGGTCCAACGTTTGGTGATCCACCGACACAATATCCACCGCCAACCCCGTTTCATGCTCGCTGTAACCGGGCAGGGCGATGTTGGCCATGGCGGCGGCATACGCTTCCTCCGCATCCATTCCCTGTTTGGTGAACCGGTCCCGCTCCTGGTTGAAAAGCTGCATCTGCCGGTTGTAATCCCGATAGGAACTGCACACCAACGGCTGCAATCCCGCCTGCTCCATGTCATTGAGCATGGTGGTGAGATCCTGTAGGATTCGGGCGTCCACCTGTTCATTGCGGTAGTCGCTCAAAGTAGCAAGCTGGGGAGTTTGAAAATTCTCCGGCAGCGGAATCTCATTGCTGACCAGGATCAAGTTCCAGGGAAGGCCGCTGTTATCCTGCTGGGTGGAATCGGAAGTTTCCGAAGAAGAAATGGAATCCCCGGTGGGAATCCGCCCCACCACAAAACAAATCAGTACAAAAGCCAAAATGGCGATGACATAAGCCGCCGCCGGACGGATCCGTTTGAGTTTTCGTCCCATGAAATTCCTCCCTCCCGGCGGAATGGAATCTCCGCCTGTTGACTAGGTTCGATCCTTTTCAGTTTTATTCTACTCGTTTCGGAAGGAAAATACAAGTATGGAATCATCCCTTCGCCAGTATTTAGAAAAACTTCATAATTCCCACCGGGCCCGGTTCCATATGCCGGGACACAAGGGCCGTGGAGAGCTTCCCCCCTTTGACGCTGCCTGCCCCTACGACATTACCGAAATTGCCGGAGCGGACAGTCTCTTTGAAGCCAGCGGCATTTTGGCTAAAGGGGAAGAAGCCACTGCCCAAATCTACGGCAGCAAAGCCACCCTTTGGTCCGCCGGAGGAAGCACCCTCTGCATCCAAGCCATGCTGGGACTGACCTGCCGGGAAGGAGACCTGATCCTGGCGGTGCGCAACGCCCATCACGCCTTTGCCCACGCCGCTATCCTGCTGGGGGTGCGGGTGCGATGGCTGCTGCCCCAACGACAGGAACAGGGGGGGCTGTACGGCGCTGTCACCGCCGGTGAAGTGGAACAGGCGCTTCAAGAGTTTCCCCAAGCCAAAGGCGTGTGGATTACCACCCCGGATTATTTGGGAGGCATGGCGGATATGAAAGCCATCGCTGAGATTTGTCACCGCCGGGGAGTCAAGCTACTGGTGGACAACGCCCACGGAGCTTATCTGCTTTACACCCACCGGCATCCTATGCAGCTGGGGGCAGACCTGTGCTGTGATTCTCCTCACAAAACCCTACCGGTGCTCACCGGAGGGGCGTGGCTGCACCTATCCCACCAGGTTCCCTACACCCCGGACCAAGCCCGACAAGCTATGAAGTTGTTTGGCTCCACCAGTCCCTCCTATTTAATTTTACTGAGTTTGGAGGACTGCAATCGCTATTTAGTGGGGCCGGGGCAGGAAGCGTTTTCCAGACTGTTTCAAACTTTGACAGAGATGCGCCGGCGGCTGGCTGCCCAAGGAGTTTCCCTGCTGCCCATGGAGGGGGATTACGCCAAACTTACCCTGGACGCTCCGGCCATGGGCTACACCGGGGAGGAGATAACCCGATATCTGGATGCTCAGGGCATGGATTGGGAATACGCCGACCAACGGTTTGTAGTGCTGATGCTCTCCCCCCAGAATACTAAGGAAGAGCTGGCGGCATTGGAACAAGCTCTAATCTCCCTG
>DVGY01000008.1 GCA_018712465.1 Candidatus Egerieicola pullicola
TTCCGGGTCATGAAGGGAATTCTGCACATTGGGGCAGTCCCGTTTATGGATGCTCACCCCATGGCCTCGGGTGACGAAGCCTACAATGTCGTCTCCCGGCAGGGGATTGCAGCACTGGGAAAACCGCACCAAGCAGTTTTGGATCCCTTCCACCACCACGTCCCCTCCGGGACCAGGTTGAGTAGCAGGTTCCTTTGCCGCCCGCTGAGCGTCTTCTTTTTCCTTTTCCTTCACTGCCCGGACATAATTTTCCTTAATCCGCGGCATGATCTTACTGAGGACAATGCCTCCGTAACCAATGGCGGCATAGAGATCATCCTCGTTGTCGAAGTGGTAGCGCTGGATCAGATACTGGATCAGCTCATTGTGGTATTCCTTATCCGGACGGATGTAGTTGCGCTTCAACTCCCGATCCAGTTCCAGCTTGCCTTCCACAATGTTTTCTTCCCGGCGTTCCCGCTTAAACCACTGGCGGATTTTGCTTCGGGCCTCTCCGGTTTTGGCGATCTGAAGCCAGCTCCGGCTGGGACCATGAGTAATGGATTTGGTGGTGAGGATTTCAATGATCTGTCCGGTTTCGATCTTGTAGTCGAAGGGCACCATCCGTCCATCCACCTTGGCGCCGATCATCTTATTACCCACGGCGCTGTGGATAGAATAGGCAAAGTCAATGACGGTGGAACCGGCAGGGAGACATTTCACATCCCCTTTGGGAGTGAAAGCGTAGATCTCCTCCGGGGCCAGGTCGGTTTTGATGGCCTTGACAATCTCGTCTTTGTCCCCGTCCTGCTGCGCTTCGATGATCTGCCGGATCCAGGCCAAGCGGTCCTCCCACTTTTTATCCCGGCCCTGGATGCCTTCTTTATACTTCCAGTGGGCGGCAATGCCGTACTCCGCAGTATAGTGCATTTCCCAGGTGCGGATCTGAATTTCAAAGGGAATTCCTTCCTTCCCCAGTACGGTGGTGTGAAGGGACTGGTAGAGGTTGGGTTTCGGCGTGGAAATATAGTCCTTAAACCGGTTGGGAATGGGGGTGAACATTTCGTGCATCAATCCCAGCACACTGTAGCAATCCGCCACCGTGTCCACAATCACCCGCACGGCGTAAACGTCGTACACCTCATCGAAGCTCCGTCCGGCGATAAACACCTTCCGGTAAATGCCGTACAGGGACTTGATCCTTCCGAAGATCTGGGCATGGATATTGTTTTCCTCCAACCGCTGATGAATCCGCTCCTTAATGGATTCCAGCAAGGCGTTGCGGCCATCGGTTTTCATAGCCAAGGTGGCATCGATTTCCTGGCAGGCCACCGGGTCCAGATACCGGATCGCCAGATCCTCCAGTTCTTCCTTGACCGCCTGCATTCCCAATCGGTTGGCGATGGGGGCGTAAATCTCCATGGTTTCCAGAGATTTTTCCAGCTGTTTTTCCGGACGCATATATTGCAGGGTGCGCATATTGTGCAGCCGGTCGGCCAGCTTGATAATCACCACTCGGATATCCTGGTTCATGGCCAGCAGCATTTTCCGGACATTTTCCGCCTGTTGCTCTTCTTTGGTGGTGAGAGGCACCTTGCCCAACTTGGTCACCCCGTCCACCAGCAGAGAAATCTCTTCTCCAAACCGCTCCCGCAGTTCGGTGAGGGTCACCGGGGTGTCCTCCACCACATCGTGAAGCAGGGCGGCGCAGATACATTCGCTGTCCATCCCCATATCCGCCAGGATGAAGCTGACATTCACCGGATGGATGATGTAGGGTTCCCCACTGACCCGCTTTTGGTTTTCGTGAGCCTCCCAGGCCAGATCGTAAGCCTTGGAAATCAGGTCCATGTCATAGGGACGGCCGGATTTTTTCAGTCGCTCCGTCAGTTGGTCCCACAGGTTTTGCCGCATGGCATTGGTTAGTTGTTCACTCATTCCCAGTTTCCCCCTTTCCCATTTTTTTCAGCCGCAGTGCGGAAGGCATTGCCAAAAGCTGTACCTTTTCCCCGCCCTGCCGCAGTAAATATCCTCCTTCCGGCGCCGGATGGATCAACTTGGCTTCTTCCATAATGTCCAGACAAACCCGGAAAGAAAAGTAATTGATTTTATCGTATACAAAGCAATATAACTGTTCCGGTGAGCAACCGGATTTCTTTTGAAGCAGCCGGTACACCAGCGCCGCCTGTTGACGGGTGGGAACCGCTCTTTCTGCCACAGCAGCCGAGAGGGTTTCTCCGCAGAAAAACCGGAAATAGTAGTTCCACCCGTTGAGCAGCAAAGTCTGCTTCAATCCACTGGGGCGCAGCTCCAAAATCCGCACCGACAAATACTGCCGTCCCCGGAACTGCCTCAAATTCACCTCTGCCGCCAGATCCAACTCCTGTCCCGGCTGGACAAAAGATTGCTCCGGCGTGATGCGAAACTGCACGGCGGTAAACCGGGTGCCCATCCAATCCATGCGGTAGCGGGTATGTTTCCCTTCCCCAATGGGTTCCAGAGCAGTTGCCTTCACCCGGCGAAACAAAAATACCGGCGTGGGGTTGGCTTCTCCAAATGGCTCCAACCCAGAAAGCTTTTCCATCTGCTCCACCGTCAAATCCTCCGGGGACAAAGCTCCATCCAGCCACAATTCCGGCTGTGCCAATGGCTGTCCGGCGGCGTATGTCTCCACCTGTTGATAGAAGGCTTCCAAATTGTCCTGTGCAATGGTAAACCCAGCGGCCTGGCGGTGTCCTCCATAGCGAATCAGCAAGGAATCACAGCTGAGCAGGCACTGGTAAAGGTGAAAGTCCCCTACGCTGCGGGCAGAACCGGTATACACGCCGTCCCGGCCGCTGAGCAGCATCACCGGACGGCCGTATTCCTCACAGAGCCGGGCAGCCGCAATGCCGATAATGCCAGGATGCCAGCCTTCTTTGGCAAAGCAGAGCACCCGCCGGCGGAGCAGGCTCGGTTTATGGGCCACCATAGCCTTCACATCCCCCAGCATTTCCTCTTCCTGCTGCCGGCGCTGGCGATTGCAGTCCTCCAGCCGGATAGCCAAAGCATTCGCTTGATCCGGATCATCGGTGGTGAGCAGTTCCAATGCCAGTTCCGGCTGAGCCATTCGCCCGGCAGCGTTAATCCGAGGGCCCAGGCCAAAGGCCACCTGTTGAGCAGTAAGGGGAGTCTGCGAGGAAATCCCCGCCGCCTGCAGCAGTGCCTCGATTCCGGGACGCTGTCCCTGCTGAATCAGCGGCAACCCCCGCTGCACCAAAGCCCGATTGCTTTCAATTAACGGCACCACATCGCTGATGGTGCCCAAAGCCGCCAAGTCGGCGTATTGGTCCAAGATGAAATCTACATCCCCGTCTTCCAGAGCCGCCGCCAGCATCAACGCCAGTCCTGCGCCGCAAAAAGGAGTGCAGTCCCGTTCCAGATGAGGGTCAATGACGGCGAAAGCCTTAGGAAGAGTATTCCCCGGCACATGGTGGTCGGTGACGATCACCTCCATGCCCAAGCTATTGGCGTAATCCACTTCCTTTATGGCAGAAATGCCATTGTCCACTGTAATAAGGAGGGTAATTCCCTGTTCCTTGCAGCGATCCAAGGCGGCACAATTTAGGCCGTAGCCTTCCTCTTGGCGGTGAGGCAGTATCGGAATCACCTGTCCCCCCAACGCTGCCAGATAATCTGTGAGCAGAGCGGTTGCGGTGACACCATCGCAGTCATAGTCGCCATACACTGCCATCCACTCTCCCTTTTCCAAGGCTTGGCGAATCCGGGTTACAGCGGTTTCCATTCCCTGAAAAGAGAAAGGATCTTCCAACACATCTGACTGATCTTGCAAAAGCTGCTGAACCATTTCAGGCTGGGTGTATCCCCGTCCCACCAAAAGCCGGGCCATAAAAGGGGGCAGATCGCTTTGGGCTGCCAGAGTCTCCGCCAAATTGGGATCCATCGGCCTCAGCCGCCAGCGGGAAAACGCCATGTTACATTCCTCTTTTCTCACCAAAGTTACGAATAAAAAGCCGTATTTTATATTTTATCACAAGCAGCGAATGGTTGCAAGATTTTAAGCGGAATCTCAACGGGAAAGAACGTCTTCCTTTCTTTTTTCAACTGATTTGCCCTTTTTCAAAAACAGAATTTCAAAACATGCCGGTCATTTGGAAGATTTTAAGAAAGCAGCCTGGATTTTTTATTCATAATTTCTTTTAGAACCGAAAATTTTATTATTTTCTTTCAAATTCTGACCAATTTAAAAAAATCCTTGACAATCGGGGGTTTATGCAGTAAAATAAGTCTTGCGTTCTTGAGAAAAAACAAGAAAGCACCGTCGGGGTGTAGCGCAGGTGGTAGCGTGCTTGAATGGGGTTCAAGAGGTCGCGAGTTCGAGTCCCGCCACTCCGACCACAAAGTCCGTCATGGGAGAAATCCTGTGACGGATTCTTTTTTTGCATTTTGAAAAGAAGCAGCCCGGCTGAGTTTTAGCAAAACAGCTAGATAAAGCGGGGCAGTTTTTAATTTTGTTGATTAACAAAAAGCAGCGAGATCGGAATCGTTCCAAATCTCGCTGCTTTTACACAATTGTCACTCAGCCCATGCTATAAGTATCTAAATACCATTGGCCACCCACCTGAATGGTTGCAATGTCTGTGCTTTCACTGTAGGTTTCGCCGTCCATCTCAAAGTTGAAAACAGCTTCCACTGTTTGAGCATCGGAAACATTGACACCGATCTCTTGGTAAGCATCCTGAATATCTTCCAACTCATAATCGCTGACCGGAGCCGCTTCGCCAACGGAGACATCATAGCTGATGCCGTACTCCTCCATCAACTGTAAATTCTCGACCATGCTGTTTCCCAAAGAGTATTCCAAGGCGTCCGCCATCTCCGCTTCATTAGCATAATTGCCCTCAGACATAGCGTAGTCGATCATTTCATCCGGCAGCAGATCCATCACCTTCTGGCCGTCAATGCCGTTGGGATCCATCACAATGTCAATGAAGCTGTTGGCCACGGCAACAGGAGAATTTCCTCCCACTCCGCCTGCTACGCCGCCGCCGAACACGCCGGTGAGCCAGAGGATCAGCACCACAATTCCAGCAATGACCACCGCGCCGCCGGCGCAGATCCCCACAATCAAGCCGGTCTTTTTCTTCTTGACCGGAGCGGCAGCAGCAGCGGCCCCGTAACCGGGATACATTTCCGCAGAATACGCCGGACCATTCTGAGGCATGGCCTGTTGCTGCGCCGGAGCAGCGGCATATACCGGCTGGGGAGCCTGGTTAGCCTGGGCAGGCTGCACGGGTGCAGCTTCCACCGGCTGAGGGGTGGGTTCCGGCTGAACGGGCTGGACAGGAGCCGCTGCCGGTTGCGTCGGAGCAGGCTGAGCGGCCTGGGCTGCACGCTGGTTTACCGCGCCGCAGTTCGGGCAGAATTTTGCGTCATCCGAGATGGACGTTCCACAATTGGTACAAAACATCAAATCACTCCTAGTTTCACCTTTTCCATACGAAAAAAGGTTGTTTTACACAAACATTCTATCCAATCCACTTGAAACTGTCAACCAATTTCCAGAAAAAGCAAGGAAATTTTTGAGAAAAATGTGAAATATCGTCTTTTTCTTGCGAATCTTCTGTGCACGCACTCTTTTGATTGGATAACGCAGCAGTGAAACCGAAACAATCCTCGATTTCACTGCCAAATTAGATACCGTACATCCAGTATTCTATTTTCCATCAATCGCTGTAGAAATAAACTGCAGTAGCCTGCATAACCACCTGCGTGTTGAGAGAGGGAGAATTGGAATAAAGGTCATAGTACCAGCCGTCGGAAAGCTGGATCACCGTAATTTCATTTTCCACTGCAATGGGTTCCCCATAAAGGGAATAGGTGGTTTCCACCGTAACCTTCCGAGCCTGCAAAACTGTAAGGTGCAGATTGTTTTTATAATAGTACAATATATTATCCAAAGAGGAATCGGTAATGACATCCTCGCTGAGGACCCGAATCTGATAGCCGTCTTCCAAACGGCTCCAAAAATTATCCAATGACGTTTCTACCGCATTTTGGATAGGCTGGGACTGATCCAGATAATCCTTCACCGACTGAGGCAGCAGCTCCAAGAACTGTTCTTGGTCCTGGTGATAGCTGGCCTGTGCAAAGGCAGAAACCACGTTGGATGGACTGAAATGGGGGTTGTCCAATACAATAGACATAGCAAGGCAGGCTGCCGCTGCCAACACCGTTAGGATACTCAACAGCAGATCCCGTTTCTTCTTATTCTTCCAAAAACGAGCTGCCCTGCTTTCCTTTTTCTCCTCCTCCGGCTCCTCCAAAAATTCTTCCTGAACTGCCGCTATTTTGGAAGGAACCGGTTTCGGCGGGGTCTTTTCCACCACCCAGGTACCGCAGGTTGGACAGAACACCGCACTGTCAGGCAGTTCTGCGCCGCACTTTTTACAAACCACAACATCGCCTTCTTTCTCGCCGGATGATTCACCAGCCGGTAGTTTGAACGGAAAATACTTCTAGTTTTAGTGTACAAAAATAAAGGTGATTTGTCAATGTTTTTTCATCTTTTTGCCTGCTATCTTTGCGGTTTTTTCAGAGATTCTCCCTGTTTTTACTGCAAAGATCCTTTCCAAGAAATGTTGTCTTCTTCCCCGTTCCCCTTTCCCTTCCCCAGGGATTGACAGCCTTTTGCAAATCGTGTAGAATGAACAAGGCATCCACGGAAAAGGAAGTTTGGAAATGATCGCCTGCCCCAGCAGCCCATGCGGCGCCTACTGATTTCCTCAGCCGGACCCACGGCTGAGTTTTGATTGCTGCGGCGGTTTCCAAACCGGCCCAGCGCCGATTTTCTGGGAAATAGTGGAAAGACTCTGCCTGCGGCGATCCCTTTGCCGCGGGCTTTTTTGTTGCGGTAACAGGGGTGTCTGCCCCAGCAACCAGCTAGAGCACCGACAGGAGGAATTAAAATGTATACCATTCCAGTGAACACCGGCCGCCCCTACTCTGTTCTCGTGCAGCGGGGCATAATACAGCGCAGCTGGGAAGAGATTCAAAAGATCAAATCCTACCAGACAGTCTGCATCGTCACTGACGATCAGGTGGCTCCTCTTTATCTGGAAACGGTAAAGGCGTCCATTCCCGCTTCGGTTCGGGTGGAGCAGTACGTGATCCCTCACGGGGAAACCTCAAAAAACGGAGAAAACTTTTTCCGGCTTCAGGAATTTTTCGCCTCCTGCAAACTGACCCGCAGTGATTTAATCATCGCACTAGGGGGTGGCGTGGTCGGAGATCTGGCAGGATTTGCTGCCAGCTGTTATCTCCGAGGCATTGACTTCGTTCAGATCCCCACCACCTTACTGGCTCAGGTGGACTCCTCAGTAGGGGGAAAAACCGCAGTGGACCTGCCCCAAGGGAAAAATCTGGTGGGCAGCTTTTATCAGCCGGTGCTGGTGCTCTGCGACCCGGACACCCTCTCCACCCTCACGCCGGAAATTTTCCGGGACGGCATGGCGGAAGTGATCAAATACGCCTGCATCTGGGACGCTCCTTTGGCGGAACAGATCCACAAAGCAGCCGATCCCCAGGTACTGGAACAGGTGATCGCCCGGTGTATCGAGATCAAAGCAGAAGTGGTGGCCCAGGACGAATTTGACAACGGGCTGCGGATGCTGCTTAACTTCGGCCACACCATCGGCCACGCCGTGGAGCAGCATTACCATTATGAAACCTACACCCACGGCCAAGGCGTGGCTATCGGGATGTACACCATCACCCGGATTTCGGAAGAATTGGGAATCACCAAGCCTGGCACCGCCCAAACCATCCGAAATCTGCTGGAAGTCTATTCCCTGCCCCTCACCGACTCCATTCCCACCCAGGACATGATCGAGCTGTCTTTGGTAGACAAAAAGAGCCGGGATGGCGGCATCCACCTGATTCTCTTACAGGAAATAGGCAAAGCAGAAGCCAAATTTTATCCCCGGCAGGAATTAGAGCAATTCTTTTTGGTCCGGGACCGCCTGACCTGGTAAGGAGGAAGCGATGAAGGTTACCATCAAGCCCAGCAAATTAGCAGGAGAGGTGCTGGTGCCCTCCAGCAAAAGCATCCTCCACCGAGGACTGATCTGCGCCGCTTTAGCACCGGGAAAAAGCGTCATCCACCGGCTCTATCTCAGCCGGGACATCCAAGCCACCATGGACTGCCTCACCGCTCTGGGGGCTTCTTTCACCTGTCAGGGCGAAGATGTGACAGTAGAAGGAATTCAAACTCCTGTAAAGGAAGCTACCTTGTCATGCGGCGAATCCGGCTCTACTCTTCGGTTCCTCATTCCGGTCGCAGCTGCGTTGGGCGTAAACGCTTCCTTTGCCGGCCAGGGACGGTTAGTGACCCGTCCTCTCACCGCCTACGACAGTGCCTTCCAAGGAAAAGGAGTGGCGTGGCACAACACCGGCGCCCTGCCCTGCGCCGTCTCCGGTCAACTGAAGCCGGGAAACTATGAGATCGACGGCAGCCAATCCAGTCAGTTCATTTCTGGACTGCTGTTTGCCCTGCCCTTGCTTTCGGGAGACAGTACCCTGACCGTCACCGGAAAATTTCAGTCCCAGAGCTATGTGGGAATCACCCTAGGGGCACTGAAGGACTTCGGCATCACCGTGCACCAAACCGCTCCCAATGAATTTTCCATCCCTGGAAGACAGGTTTACCAGGCGGGAGAATTTACTGCGGAAAGCGACTATTCCCAGTCCGCCTTTTTCCTCTGCGCTGCTGCGTTGGGGGCGGACCTGAAACTTCGGTCTTTCTCCCAAAATTCCCTCCAAGGAGACAAAGCCATTCTCTCCATTTTGGAGCAAGCCGGTTTCCCGGTAAGATTCCAAGGAGACACCATCTCCTTAAGTGCTGGCAAGCTAAAGCCCTT
>DVGY01000095.1 GCA_018712465.1 Candidatus Egerieicola pullicola
AACAGTCGCATATGGTGCGTTCCCGATCATAAACAGCAAGCTGCACTCCATTAAAATCCCCGCTTGTTTTTCCGATTTCAAACAAGGTAGGCTGTACAAAATACACCTTTGTCGCCAAAGAATCGATATGCAGCCTTGTCCGTGAAAAGGTGCGGGGGACGGCAATTGACCATTGCCGGGGCGAAAAATCACTGTAGCCGTAATAAAACAGCGCCGATTCCACGCACACGATACTTTCGGGAAGGAGAGTGGCAAGCACCTGTTCTTCCTTTATATCTTCCTGATCGGCGAGTTGGTAATAGCCATGTCTGACACGCTCAAGATAACCCTTTTTGCATAGATTGGCTACATCATAGTTGGTAAGTCCTTCAGCAACAAAATCGGCGGTTTTCGCTATGCCGCCGTTGTTATCTATTATGTTTTTAATGGTTTCCTTTTTGTCCACTTGTTTACCAACTTTCAAGCCACAACTTATTGATATTGTGTTCGAAAAATATTGTATCATAGAAGCGTCCCAATATCAACAATTTTTAAAACACAGATATAAGATATTGTGAAACTAAAATTTGAAATCTGCTACAATATCTTCGGATGAGATGATATTGCTCCGTGCTAAGGAAGGCGAGTGTTATCAACACCGATAACAAACTGATAACATTAGCCCATATAGGCAGGATAATATGGATATATCAAATAATCAAAAGTACCACGAATACGACAGAGAATAATCTCTAAACAAAATTGATTAGGCTTTGTCGAGTGGGAATAACCCCATCTTTTCCGCAAAAAATTGTTCCAAACAAAATCCTCCCGGACCTGTCAGCAATTTTGACGGCTTTCTGGGAGGATTTTTCTGTTTGCCTAGATTTCAAAGGGAACCTGTGATACAATAAAAGAAGAAAAGAACGGAGGTGCATCTATGCTGTCTATCTGCGGAACCGATTGCTGTGAGAAGTGCCCTCAAAAAGCAGCCTGCGGCGGCTGCATTCAGACCGGCGGGCATCCTTTTGGTGGAAGCTGTGTGGCGGCGGCGCTGATTCAACAAGGCGGGATGAGCGAATTTTCGAAGTTTAAAAATGACCTGATCTGCGAAATCAACGCTCTGGAACTCCCGGCGCTCATGGTTACGGATTTAAACTTACTCAACGGCGTTTATGTAAATCTGGAATACTGTCTGCCCAATGGACAAAAAGTTAAACTGCTGGAAGACCATAAGGTATATCTGGGCACTCAGATAGAGACACCAGGAAATGACCGTTGCTATGGCGTGGTAGGGGATGAGCAGTACCTTTTGGTGTGCACCTATGGATGCAATGGGGCAGATCCTCAGATCGTCTGTTATCAGAAACGGAAAGAGAACACAGAACTATAAGCTGAATTCATATTTTCGTATACCCGAAGTTGCCATTCCATTTTTTCTTCCGTTGCGGGAAACGTTTTCCGATCATTGGGAAGTAAAGCATGCTGACGAAAAGCTTCCCTCTTGACAACGTTCCTGTCCTATGCTATCCTATCTTTACTAAAACTTGGTGTGGATTTTTCAGTCAGCTTTGACTTTTTTCGCCACGCAGTGTGCTTTTTTCGGCCATTGCGTGGTGTTTTTTGCGGAAAAGTCCCGCTGTGTTGGGAGGAGAAGTATGAGTCAAGATTTTATGAAGGAACGACCGGTGCTGCCCTTGCTGCTCTCCATGGCGCTGCCCATGGTGTTGTCCATGTTGGTCAATTCTCTGTATAACATTGTGGACAGCTTGTTTGTGGCTCAAATCAGCGAGGACGCCATGACCGCCCTGTCCCTGGTATACCCGGTGCAGAATTTCATCAACGCTGTGGGCATTGGCTTTGGCATTGGCATCAACGCAGTGATCTCCATCCATCTGGGAGCAGGGGAGGAGGGAAAAGCCAACCAGGCCGCCGCCCAAGGCTTATTGCTGGTGACAATCCATGGGGTGGTGATGACCATTGGGGGTATTTTGCTGATGCCTTGGTTTTTGAGCCTGTTTACCCAGTCCCAGACAGTGATTGACCTGGGAGTGCGATACTCCAATGTGGTGTTTCTCTTTACCCTGATGCTGGGATTAGGAGTGGCTTTTGAAAAGATCTTTCAGGCAGTGGGCCGGATGAAAACCACCATGGTGAGCCTGATGGCAGGCTGTATCGCCAACATTATCCTGGACCCCATGATGATCTTCGGTTTCGGCCCCATCCCTGCTATGGGAATTGAAGGGGCGGCTTTGGCTACCGGCATTGGACAGACTTTGTCCTTTGTGATTTATTTGTTTGTCTACCGGCTGCGGCCCATTCGGGTGCGTCTCCATTGGAGAGATTTCCGTCCGCGGGCCAGGATGGTGGGGCGGATCTACGCCATCGGCATTCCCGCCACTTTAAATCTGGCCCTGCCTTCCTTGTTAATCAGCGCCCTCAACGCCATTTTGGCAGCCTATGATCAGGTATACATTCTGATTTTGGGCATCTATTATAAGCTGCAAACCTTCCTGTATCTGCCTGCCAACGGTTTGGTCCAGGGAATGCGTCCCTTGATGGGCTTTAACTTTGGAGCAGGGGAGTACCGGCGGCTGAAACAAATTTATAAGTGGGTGCTGCTGCTCAGCGGTGGGATCATGCTTATCGGCACCGTCCTCTGCTTAGCTGTGCCGGAAACATTGATGGGTTTGTTCACCCAAAATCCCCACACCATCCAGGCAGGGGGAACGGCTCTGCGGATTATCAGCGCCGGTTTTGTAATTTCCGCCGTGTCGGTGACCTCCTCCGGCGCTTTGGAAGGACTGGGAAAGGGGCTGCCCAGTTTGGCGATCTCCCTGTCTCGGTATCTGGTAGTGATTCTCCCGGCCGCTTGGCTGTTGAGCTTGTGGCTGGGAGCCGAAGGGGTGTGGCACGCCTTCTGGGTCACTGAACTGCTTTCTGCCGGGTTGTCCCTTTGGGTGTATCGCCGGGCGGTGAAACAACCCGCTGCCTCTCCTTTATCCTGACAACGAAATAGTAAGAAATACGCCTTGCCCGTTGGGAAAACCCGTTTCGGACAAGGCGTATTATTTATGCTTTGTTTTCTTCCTGTTCCGTCTGGATGGCCTGTTCCAGCCGTTCCAAAAATAACTGGGCCGCCGGGGAAAAGACCTGATATTTTTTCCACACCAAATTCAGCCCCGATTCCAGTCTGGGAGACAGCGGCCGGAAACAGAGGGGACTGTCGGGACCGGTATCCGCTAATTTATCAATGGTGATGGCGTATCCCACACCGGCTTCTACCAGCATGGCGGCGTTGTAGACCAGATTGAAGGTGGTGACGATATTCAGTGCGGGAAAATCTGCGCCAAACCAATCTGCAAATTCATTGCCGGATTGGTTGGAAGAAATTGCCTGGCGGGAACAGATCAAGGGCAGGTTTCGAAGATCTTCCCGCCGGAAAGCATCTTTTTTCGCCAAAGGATCTTTTTTCGGCAGCAGCACCCCCCACACGTCCTTGGAAGGGAGATCCAAAAAGTCGTACTTGGACAGATCCGCCGGCTGGATCAGGATCCCAAAATCCAGCAGTCCCTTGTCCAGCCGTTCGGTGACGTCAGCCGCGTTGCCGCTGTAAAGGTGGTAGCGGATACCGGGATAATCCTCCCGCAGTTCCTTTAAAATTCTGGCGATGGGACGGATGGCTTGGGTTTCTCCTCCGCCCAAGTAGATCTCCCCGGCTACGGCATTTTCCAAAGTGGAGAATTCTGCTTGGGTTTTGTCTGCCATGGCTACAATTTCTTCCGCCCGGCGGCGCAGCAGCATACCTTCTGAGGTCAGGACAACGCGATGATTTTTTCGCAGCAACAGGGTACAGCCCAGCTCCTGCTCCAGTTCCCGAATCTGCCGGGAAAGGGTAGGCTGAGTGAGGTGGAGA